>CAJTYC010000059.1 GCA_910584185.1 uncultured Muribaculaceae bacterium | reverse complement strand
TTGAACATCTGGTCGTCACCCTTGGGCACCGGGCCTGAGATGATGAGCGGTGTACGGGCATCGTCGATAAGCACGGAGTCCACCTCGTCGACGATTGCATAATAATGAATGTCGCGCTGCACGAGGTCAGACTCCTGAGTAGCCATATTGTCGCGCAGGTAGTCGAAACCGAACTCATTGTTGGTACCGAACGTGATATCACCGGCATAAGCCTGGCGGCGGTCCTCGCTGTTAGGCTCGGTCTTGTCGATACAAGCCACCGAGAGACCATGGAACATATATAGCGGACCCATCCACTCCGAGTCACGCTTGGCGAGGTAATCATTCACAGTCACCACATGCACACCCTCGCCCGTAAGGGCGTTGAGGAATACCGGGAGCGTAGCCACGAGAGTCTTACCCTCACCGGTGGCCATCTCGGCGATGTTGTTGGTCACCTTGTCGCCGTTCATCACGCCATGGAGCACCATACCGCCGATGAGCTGCACATCATAGTGCTGCATATCCCACTTCAGCAGGTTGCCGCCGGCCACCCACTCATTCTTGTAGATAGCCTTGTCGCCCTCGATGCTCACGAAATCGCGTCCCTCGCCGGCGAGCTTGCGGTCAAACTCCGAGGCAGTCACCTCGATGGTGGGGTTATCCTTGAAGCGGCGTGCAGTCTCCTTGACCACGGCAAATACCTCGGGGAGGTGCTTGTCGAGATCGCGCGCATACTGCTTGAACATCTCCTCGCGGAGATCATCGATTTTCTTCCAGAGGGGCTCGCGCTCATCATACTCGAGGGTCTCGATCTGGGCGCGGATGTCGGCCATCTGCTTCTTATACTCGGCAGCGTTGCCGCGCACTTCGTCGCGGATACGGTCTATGCGGGCGCGAAGCTCATCGTTGGAGTCATTCGGCAGCTGCTCGGTGATGGGGTTTATCTCGTTTTTTAGGCGATTCCAGAGGGGGCGCACCGCACGCTCCGACTGATTGCCAAAGATTTTCTTAAGTATATTATTGAACATTAGACTTTTAGTTTTTAGTTAGTTGTAATAATGGGGTAATTGGGCTAATAGGGCTAATAAATTATATTTGACTTATTTGACCTATTTGGCCTGTTTGGCCTGTTTGGCCTATTTCAGGGGTAAGGCCCGGGCCTTGGCACCGTTTGGGGCGCGGATTCGGAGGGCGCCGCTCAGCGTCGGGGCGAGGCGCACTGCCTCCACTGTCGTATTTATGGTCTCGGCTTTCAGGCCGGGAGCCTTTATAAAGGCCGGGGTCATCGAGGCAGACTCACGTGTCTGCTTGGTCACCGTGGGTGTCTGCTCATCGTAGACCACATCCCAGCCCGGAATGAATCGCAATATGATGTCGCCGCAATTTTTGGGGTCGAGTGCGAGGCGCAAGCCCTCATACTCAGCCGTGGGCGAAAGTAAATCGTTGATGGTAAGAGCTTCCGACACACCGCTCATCTTGGCGATAAACGAGCGGGCATCTGACACCACCTGACTGCCGTCCACACCCGGCCTGTCGAGAGCCTGGGGTGAGAAAAACACCTGACCGTCGCGTATCGTGGTGACATATTCGGCACTGCCGAAGCGTGCGGAGAGATATGAGTTGAGGAGCGAGCGTGCACGGCGCGCCGAGAATTCGCCGCCGGGCATACGGTATTTAGGTTCGGTGGCCACTGCATCGTCGAAATAACCGGTGCCGGTGAGCCAAATCACCGAATTTCCGGCCCCCACCGCCTTGTCGACAGCCTTAAGGAGACGCCCAATCTGGGCGTCGAGGCGGAGATATGAGTCGGTCAGCTCCGTGCGGGTCTGACCGTCGGAGGTATATTTGAACGGGGCGAGCGTGTATGCCACATTGAGCATATCGGTCTCACCCGGAGTCTTGCCTAAGTTGAGATTGGAGAGAATGTCGAGCGCCGCATCGGTCACCTCGCGGTTGGCGAGCGGAGAGGCAGCAAATTTCTTATAAGCGTCGCGATCCTGACGAGAGAAAGTATACTTGAAGGGAGCGAGCTTCTTATGCTGAGGGAGGGAGGTAACAGCGGCAAGCATTGCCGAAGGCCTCCACACCATCGTGTCGATGCGCTGCGATAGCGGAGCGCGGAGATTTCGCGAGGTTATCGCGCCCGGCAGGGAGCCATAATAAGAGGTGGTGGCCCAATTGCCCGACGAGTTGTTCATCCACACGGCGCCGGTGCCGGCATGTCCGGTGAGGATAATGGCCTGCTGGGGGTCCATCGCTACCGACCAGACACGGGCATTGCCGCCGGCATCCATCACGAGCTCGTCGGCCACAGTGGTGAGTTGCAGCGCGGCGGGCGAGAAAGAGTCATTGGTGATAGTGGAGCCTGAAGGCTTGGCGAGAGGTGGACGCTGCGAAAAGCCGCCGGTCACCGAGGCGTCGAAGACCATGGCCGAGGGCACACCCGTCTGCGAGGGATAAGCGCCGGTGCAGAGCAGCGCGGTGGCAGAGGCGGCATCGAGCGGCATGGCCTTGAAATCGACGTCGCGCATATACACACCGTCAGCGAGCAACGATTTGAATCCTTGCTCACCGAAGTAGCTTTGCAGCAGCTCTATGTAGTCGGTGCGTAGCTGGTCAACGACTATTCCGACGACCAGTCTTGGCCTTCCGGCTTCGACTTGTGCGAGGGCGTTTATCGCCACCAGCGAGACTAACACCGAGGTTGCCAACCTCTTCATTATAAGTATAACTTTGTTTTGTGTGCAATATTGCGTAGCAGATGGCCATAAAGAGCGTGATGCACATCAGCGGGAAGAACGCCGGGTTGGCGCTCTGAGCCTGCATAGGCCAGACTATCAGCAATATGGTGAGAATAATTATATCTACGTAGGCCATTGCCAACGTGGGTGCCCTGAGCGAACGGCGGAACCATACGCCCACGGCGAGCATCAGCTGCAACGGGTTGAGCCAAAGCAGGAGCAGATTGGGTGCGGTGGCCTCATGCTCGCTGACGAACACAAGGAAGGCGACCACACAGCCGGTAAGGCCAAGCAGTGCGAACCAGAGAGAGTATAGCACCCTTACGGCCACAGGCTCGCGGCGTTTTATGAGGCACCATAGACACACCCCGGCCATGACGGCAAACCATAGCCAGCTCACAGTTAGGGGCGTGCGCCACCAGGGGGTGGGGCCAAGCGTGACATCGCCAGCACCCGGCACGAGCACACGGGTGGCCGACACCAAGGGGGTGCCGTCGTCAAAATGTGCACCGGCGCCCTTGTCGCGCATCTCCATCGGCACAAACATCTCCTCGCGTCCTGATATGGGGTAATCGATGCCCGAGCCTAGAGCGAGGTCAATGCCAAACTGATACCAGGGATAATCCCTATGGTAGGCACGCATGGCGCGGCGGAATGTGCCGTGGCAGATTGAGTCAGGATAGACAATGCGCCGAGTGGAGACCTTGTCGAGCATGTCGGTGATACGCGTGGCGCAATTGTCTTTCACATAGTTGTAGCGGTAAGTGCGGTTTTCGGGCAACGCATTATGCCGCAGCTTGCCAAGAAGGTCAGCGGCCTCGGCCTGCGAGAGCGCGAGCTCCTGCTCCGTGACGCGGCGTCCCTGCATCTCATACTCGCGCACGAACATCCATGTAGGATAAGAGGAGACCATATAGTCGGTCTCACCCTTCACGAAGCGATATATGAAATTGGGCTGGGCGAAGTCGAAGGTGCCATAGTTCCACACGGAGTCGAGCTCGGCACCGGGGTTAGCCAATCCGGCAGCCGACATGGTGGTGTCGGCGCGGCGTATGCGTATCGCCTCATGGCCACAAAGCTCATACACCTCCGGCCCCGGGTCGCAGGTGAGCAGACTTACCACAAGCGAGTCGCGCTGCGACTGCCCCATAAGGGGCAACCACAGCAGCAACACACACATCATGATAAGAATGCGTCTTGACATTCCAATAAATCTATGATTCAATAAACTTATAAGATTAATACTCGAAACTTATAAGATTAATACTCGAAACTTATAAGATTAATACTCGCAGGCATTCGGATAGCGCGGGAAAGGAATCACGTCGCGAATATTCTGCATGCCGGTCACGAACAGCACCAGACGCTCGAAGCCGAGGCCGAAACCGGAGTGAGGCACAGTGCCGAAGCGGCGTGTGTCTACATACCAGTCCATGCCCGTAAGGCCAAGTTCCTTGATGCGGCCCTCGAGTTTCTCGAGGCTTTCCTCGCGCTGCGAACCGCCGATGATCTCACCAATCTTAGGGAATAACACATCCATGGCACGTACGGTTTTGCCGTCGTCGTTCATTTTCATGTAGAATGCCTTGATCTCCTTGGGATAGTCGGTGAGGATAACCGGACGCTTGAAATGCTCCTCCACGAGATAACGTTCATGCTCCGAAGCGAGGTCGACACCCCAATACACGGGGAACTCGAACTTCTTGCCCGACTCCTCGAGTATCTTCACACCCTCGCTATAAGGGAGGCGCACGAAGTCATTATGTAGCACAAAGTTGAGACGGTCGATAAGCTCCTTGTCGAAATGCTCGGCGAGAAACTCTATGTCGTCGCGGCAATTCTCCAGTGCATAGCCTATGCAATACTTTATGAACTCCTCGGCGAGGTCCATGTTGTCTTCAATCTCATAGAAAGCCATCTCCGGCTCAATCATCCAGAACTCCGAGAGGTGGCGCGGAGTGTTGGAGTTTTCGGCGCGGAAAGTCGGGCCGAACGTATATATGAGACCGAGGGCTGTTGCACCCAGCTCACCTTCGAGCTGACCCGACACGGTGAGGTTGGCCATCTTGCCGAAGAAGTCTTGCGAGTAGTCTATCTTGCCATCCTCAGTGCGGGGAAGCTCATCGAGCGGCAGTGTGGTGACCTGGAACTGTGCGCCGGCACCCTCGCAGTCGGAGGCTGTGATAAGCGGTGTATGGAAATAATAGAAACCCTTATCGTTGAAGAACTTATGGATAGCATAAGCCAACGCGTGGCGAATGCGGAGCACAGCGCCGAAAGTGTTGGTGCGTGGGCGCAGATGAGCCTTCTCGCGCAGAAACTCGAGCGTGTGGCCCTTCTTCTGGAGCGGGTAAGTCTCAACCGGGGCCGTGCCGTAAAGCTCGAACTCCTCAGCCTGGACCTCCACGGTCTGGTCTTTGCCCTGCGAAGCCACGAGCATGCCCTGCACGTGGATACTGGAGCCGGTGGTCACAGCCTTCAGGTCATCCTCGCTGAACTTCGCGAGGTCGAACACAATCTGGAGGTTCTTGATGGTGGAGCCGTCGTTGAGGGCTACGAACTGCACATATTTGTTGCCGCGACGCGAGCGCACCCAGCCCTTCACGTCAACACGCGTGTTGACCATGGACTCGGCATTGCGAAGCAGCTCCTTGATTGTCAATCTTTTTATCTTTTCCATTATAATCTGTATTTTATATGGACATTCCAACCACAAACCACAAACCCCAAACCCCAAACTTTTCGCAAGTTGCAAAGCAACTTGCGAAAGTTTAAAAACTTTACTCGAACGCGCCCATACGGAGGAAGTTGACCTCATCCTGAGTGAGGTAACGCCAGCGTCCGCGAGGGAGGTTCTTCTTGGTGAGACCGGCGAAGTAAACGCGGTCGAGCTTCACCACGCGATAACCGAGGTGCTCGAATATGCGGCGCACTATACGGTTGCGGCCGCTGTGAATCTCGATGCCGGCCTGATTACGTTCGTCGCCTACATATGAGATTGCGTCGGCATGTATCTCGCCATCCTCCAGCTCAATGCCGTCGGCGATGCGCTGCATATCCTCTTCGGCGATATCCTTATCGGTCCACACCTGATATATTTTCTTCTTCACGAACTTGGGGTGAGTGAGCTTCGAGGCGAGGTCGCCGTCGTTGGTGAGCAGGAGCACACCGGTGGTGTTGCGGTCGAGACGACCCACGGGATATATACGCTCCTCGCATGCACCCTTCACCATGTCGAGCACGGTGGTGCGGCCATTGGGATCGTCGCTTGTGGTGACGCAATCTTTCGGCTTATTGAGAAGCACATAGCACTTGCGCTCTGGAGTCACGACCTTGTCGTTATATTCCACCACGTCGTTGCGGCCAATCTTCACGCCGAGTTCAGTCACGACTTCGCCGTTGACCTTCACCTTGCCCCCCTGGATATATTCGTCGGCCTCGCGGCGAGAGCAGATGCCGGCGTTTGCCATATATTTATTGAGGCGTACCTCTGCATTGGGGTCCACATCTTCAAGCACATAATCTACCTGCTTGGGCTTTGCGGAGTATTTGGGGTTATGGGGCTGCATGGGGCGTTTCTGGAAGCCGGGGCGAGCGCCCTGCTGCATACGGTTCTGACCGTATCCGCCCTGCTGGCGATTCTGGTTGTAGCCACCTTGCTGACGGTTCTGGCCGTAGCCACCCTGCTGGCGGTTGGTATTGTAGGCACCGGGCTGACGGTTCTGGCCGTAACCGCCCTGCTGGCCATATACCTTCTGACGATTCTGACCGTAACCGCCCTGCTGGCGGTTCTGGCCATAGCCACCCTGTTGACGGTTCTGGCCGTAGCTACCTTGCTGGCGGTTCTGGACATAGCCTGACTGATGACCGTAACCCTGGGTGCGGTTCTGATTATATCCACCCTGCTGACGGTTCTGGCCGTAGCCACCCTGCTGACCGTAGCCCTGGCTGCGGTTCTGGTTGTAGCCGCCCTGCTGACCGTAGTCCTGCTGGTCTCGGCTTTGGGTGTAAGGACGCGGCTGATAGCCCTGCTGACGCTGCTGGTAGGGACGCTGCTGTCCGTAGCCCTGCTGCTGGCGGGGTTGATAGGGACGCGGAGAATAAGGTGCGTTGTAACGGTTTTCCTGGTCTGTGCCTTCCATCGGCATGCCCATGCCGGCATTGCTGATGCGCGGGCGTTTCGGTTTCTTGGATTCTTCCATAGTAAATAGTTTTACGGGGCGGCTCCGGCATCTCTGCTGTAGCCTCTTTTGATTTTGGATTGGCTTTCACAGCCTTCCTTTATTATGATTTGATTCTCGTGCAAAGTTAGTAAATAATTTCTATAAAACAAAAAAAGAGAGGGCATCGCTTTCGCGCCATGCCCTCTCTGAATATAAGATGTAGGGAATTATCAATACATCACCTTGCGGCTCTTGTTGCCGCGCACCTCGATGAAGATGCCCTTGGTGGGTTCTGCCACGCGCACACCCTGGAGGTTGTAGTAAACCGGGGCTGCGTTGACGTCGTCCTCTACTGTCTGCTCGAAGATGTCATCCTCCACATTCTGTATGCCTGTCCACACTTGTTTGTTGCCATCGAAAGCATAATAGAAGTGATTACTCCTCAATGGGTGGTGGAACTCGGTGCTACCTACTGAGAGTTCACCCGGCTCGATGCTCTTGTGGATAGCTGTCTCATATGCAGTCGGCATATCAATGGTAGCGTAGGTGAAGTCGCTGTTTGCACGAGCAGCCTTCAACGGACTGCTATTATCATCTTTCTTGAAGTAGCAAGCAAGAATCTGAACGTAGCAATTGCCTTTTTCATCGGGAATTCTCAGGCGCTGCTTAGTTTTCGCACCATCACCACCTTCGATGCCATCCCACAAAATATGCCAGTTCACATCATTACCCTTCATGTTATCTTCATAAGGATTACCAACAGAAGGATCCCACTTTTCATCTTCCAGCTTACTGTCGTGATTGTTCAGAATGTCAGCACAGGTCTCCGCATTGAGGGCTTTCCAACCATAAGTAAGTTTATCACCTGTCTCACTGAATGTATTAGTAAGAGATTCACCTGAGTTGTAGACGGCATTCTCCTCATAAGTGCCGTTTGCATTATGGTCTACCACTACAACCTCAGTCTTCTCACCGTCGCCGGTAGGTCTCAAATAATAAAGACGATAATAGTAACGAGCCTCAAGCTCATTCATGTAAATCTTCTCTTCTCCATTGGGCTGAATATAATACTGGTCAGTCATGAAGCTGTCATCATGCAAGTGAACGCTCACACCACCCATATCAGGGAGGAAGTAGATGTGGTTACAGGATATTGCAACCGGATTGTCTACATCATCTGAATTGAAAGCCTTGCTGAGACTCAAATTATATTTCCAACCTGCGGGGTTCTCGAAACCTCCGGGAATACGTGCTATATAAAGATGATTAAACTCTGACACGGAACGGCCATTAGGGAGGAAGCCCTCGTTAACTATTGTTTCAGCATCTACTTGGTCAAGTCCGTAAGCCTTCAATTCTTGAAGCAGAACTTCCTTGCTATCAGCATCGTTTGGTTTGAAGTTATCAATCTTTACAAAACCTACCTTCGAACCGTTTTTGTAACTTTCAGCATCAACAATTCCTACACCATTGCCATAATTCAAATGGGATACGTCCGTAATCTTGTCTTCACCATTTTCTTTAATCTTGATGTAATTAGGAATTTCAGTGCTGTTGTAGTCTATACCGGGCAAGAAGTAGTTGTTGGTGTTAGGCTTACCGGAGTTGATAGCTGCCTGAAGTGTTTGGTCGCCGGCTTCATCTGCATCGTTGGCATAGAAGATATAGTAGTGACGGGGGTCTCCCTTCACAATAATCTCTGCCTGACACTTTTTAGAATTAGTATAGTTAGCACCCGGCTTGAAGTAGATCACCGCATTGTCTACAGCATTGCATGCCATATAGAAATTAGCGAATGAACCTTCGCCCACTCTTTTGAAGATATCGATATTGCCGTGATTACTTCCGAATACAACACCGCCTTCAATCATATCATCAGTGATAGGCTGTGTCAAATAGTTCTTCAGTGTTGCGCTGTCATTGTTCCACATATTGCCGGATGCAAGACCTGCACCATGACCATAAACCTCTGCACTATTCCAAATATTTGAACCTCCGCTCGTAATCTGGAACTGGTCCGAAAGCTGCTTGCCGGGGAATTTGTCAAACACGTACCAATTTTCATCTACACCCTCAGGGGCAGTTGCCATGTCTGCGGTTGTCACCTTACGGAACTTCCAAGCATCGCGGGTCTTCATGAATTTTTGCATGCTCATTGTGCCGGTAGGATTGGTGAACTCAGTAGAATACCAGTCGTTCATATCGCCTACGAAGTAGTAAGGAGTTTCGTCGGCATCTCCAGTGCGAGTCAGCGTGAAATTGACGGTCTCATCAGTCCATGATGTCACCACAAGTTCGTACACACCGGTATTTACTACTGTATATGTGTTGCCGTTCTTTTCAGTGACAAAAGTACCCTTGCCATTGTCGGTGAGCTCAATCGAAGCGTCATTGTCAGCAGTTCTCGGACCTATCTGGTTGGCTGCATCGAATGCGTTGGCAAAACGGAACTTCACATCTCCGTCATTGGGGTTTTTCGTAAACTGGATCTTTACGAATTTACCATCGCTACCGTCGAGCTGATAATCAGGGTCATCAAGATTGCCGAGGAACGAACCTCCTATATAAAGGTGCGCACCCACTTCGGGGGCTTCACGTGTGACAGTGAACTTGACCGTCTTGTTGGCGGCATTGTATTCGCTCACGCTGATAGTATAGGTACCTGCTTCGGTAAACTTGTACGTGTCACCTGTGTTAGAACCCGAAAGCTCTTGGTCATAATTACCGTTATTAAGGGAGGTATCGGCACCTATGAAGTATTCACCGTGTTCGAGCTGCTTTTGGTTCAACTCGGTGTAGAAACGGAACTCCTTGCCAGCCTGATTTACAATCACCTTGAAGTCATTGTATTTGCCGGTTGTCTCGTCCACTGAGATTTGATTCGGATATGCCAAAGAGCCATCTCGGTAAGTACCGCCAATGTAAAGATTGGGTACGTCAATATATTTGTCAAGGTTGCGCACGGTAAACTTCACAGTAGACTCACCGTCGTAGCTTGCCACGCGGATACGATATGTAGCGGGTTCTGCAAAAGTATAAGCTACTGCACCGTCTGTAGTGAATACAGATGTACCTTTGAGCTGACCGTCTGTGAAAGTGACACTCTTGCTTGCACCAATAATGGTGCCGTCAGCATCGGTGAAATAGAACGTCTGGTTCGGTTCAGTAGTGGTGAATTCATAGTCAAGATACTTCGGGCGCTCAGACTCTATTTCAACCTTTTCGCCATTCTGCATCCACGAACCGACCACATATAGTTTCGGTGTCTCATAGCTTTCGAGCATCGTCAGCTTGATCTTTGAGGGGCCATTTCCCCAGGAACCTATGTAAATCTCCACTTGATACTTTCCTGTATTGGCAACCTTTAATGAAGAAGATCCATTCTCGGTGAGAACAAATTCTCCAGACTCTGCCTTTTTATTGAGCTTTGCCACACCATCACCCTTGAAATTCACATATTTCCAAGGGTCAGTAGACTTGTCAGTAGCTCTAATCCATAATTCTTCATTATTGTTGTTTACAGAGATCTCAATTGGTTTGAGCCAACCGTTAGAGACATCATCCTTGTTGCTAAAATTGTAAGTTCCATTACCATAATTAAACAGGTACTCTCCGTAGCTGCCACCACTTACAGGAGGAGTGACTTCCTGCCCGGAATATGTAGTCCAAGAAATATTGATTTGGCTTCCACCATTAGATGCCAATTCCAAACAATTCTGATTATTGTTCGGGCCGTAGTTGAAATTGTTGCTATAATATCTCGCATTTCCATCATCAGGTGTCCCGGAAGACATTCCCAACAATTCTACGCAATCAAAGCCAGCATTTCCAGGCACTGTGCATGAATAATAGTCATTGCCAAGGATTGTTAACGATTGACGAGTCCCTCCCAATGTATTATTGTTGTTAAAATTGGCAAGAAACTTTGCACAATCATTTTTCCATGTACTGTTGGAAATTTTGAAATAGAGCGTGGTGCCTGACGTAAATGTCCATGCACTGGCACTACTCCAACACGTAATGGCCACCGTAAGGCAGAGCAGGGCCCGCCATAGGGTTTGTCTTAAGTGTTTCAGTTGTTTCATGTTTGAAAAAGTTTTTATTGGTTTATGTTTGTTTTCTTTTGCTTTGTTGTCGTCGCCGGAGGCTCCTCCCTCCCGGTGGCTTCGCGCCGGGATTTTGACTCGCGGTCGTCGGCGGCGCCTCCTCTCCCCCAGTGCGCGAGGCTGCTTGGCTTGAGGACGCTTTGCCGGTATGTTCCGGCCTCGCTGATATGTTCCGGCCTGGCCGGATATGTTGAGCGCAGCGAATATGTCTTCACCCTTTTGCCGGCGCGGAGCGATTATTCATTATTCATTATTCATTATTCATTTCCGGATTGAATTATCGTCAGTTTTTTCAGTACACTTTTTCTACTCAATTTTCAAATCTTCAGATCATATATCGATCTACACTACGTTTGGCTGCAACCATCACAGATTTTGTTTAGTGAATTGTTTTAATCGTTACTTAGCAGCTGTTCATGGACCAATTTGCGTAATTTGCGATTCGACCATTCTGCCAAGTTTCCTTATTGCAAATTATCGCAAATCCATCTTGGACTAAGAATCAACAATCTTTCAACCCTCTTTTTATTTTGCATCTTGAGCGTCTATCTGCCATCTTTAACAGTCTGAATCTCATAGGCTCGATTTTCCATTCGCAGAGATTGGTTGGCATTTAGGGGCTCAAATCACGCCATTGCTATATACTCGCAGTGAATGGGAAGCTGAAAAAATACGGCATTTTACCAAAATGCACAATCCGACGCTTTGTCTTTATGTAACGATTAAAAAATGCTTTCTAAAACAAGTCCCAGAATAGCATTTGCGAAAATTTGCGATAAGAAAACATAGGAGTAAGGTAGAATCGCAAATTACGCGGATTACGCAAATTAATGAATCAGCAACTGCAAAAGCATGCCCCAGACCAAAATTTGCGAAATTTGCGAAATTTGCGAAATTTGCGAAATTTGCGATAAGAAAACTTCGAAGAAAGGTAGAATCGCAAATTACGCAGATTACGCAGATTATGCGAATCTGAGTAATGGCTTTGATGAGGAATCCAAACTAAGAAACGCACGTTAACACCTGTCTTAAAAATGTCAAAGCAGGGTGTAAAAATAATATCACGAGGCTTCAATACGTTAAAAGAGCGTATTCGATGCGAAATTCCTTGGATGCTTGCCGCAGCTTGCAGTTTGTACTAAGCTGAAGATAAAAAAATCGGTAAAATTTTTGCAAAACATGGTGAAATACACTATATTTGCACTTTGAGAACGATAAGCTCGGACGTGTCCGATAAGCATCGCCCATGCATATATTGCCATTGGCCAGTTTAACTTGTTCAATTTCAGCTCATCACAATATGTTAAACTCACATCTTTGCGATTTACTCACGAATCAAGCGAGACTTGCTGAAATTATGCAATTTTGCAAACACCCCTCATTAGCGCGCTCGAGCAGCGCGTGAGAAGCCTGGCGCACCTCCAGCCCACCGGTTTTTCATATACCGAAAAGTGTACTGAAAAAACGGACGATAATTCAATCCGGAAATGAATAATGAATAATGAATAATCGCTCCGCGCCGGCAAAAGGGTGAAGACATATTCGCTGCGCTCAACATATCCGGCCAGGCCGGAACATATCAGCGAGGCCGGAACATACCGGCAAAGCGTCCTCAAGCCAAGCAGCCTCGCGCACTGGGGGAGAGGAGGCGCCGCCGACGACCGCGAGTCAAAATCCCGGCGCGAAGCCACCGGGAGGGAGGAGCCTCCGGCGACGACAACAAAGCAAAAGAAAACAAACATAAACCAATAAAAACTTTTTCAAACATGAAACAACTGAAACACTTAAGACAAACCCTATGGCGGGCTTTGCTCTGCCTGACGGTGGCCGTTACGTGTTTGGGTGGCGCTTTGGCAGCCAACTTTAACAAGGATGCCACGCTCTACTTCAAAATTTCCAATTCGGGTTGGAAAGAAGCCAGCGCATGGTTCGTAGCCAATTTTAATAACAACAACACCTTCGACGGTACACGCGTAAAACTCGACAATGTTGAAGGTGATTACTATTCATGCACAATCCCTGATGATTTTTCTCATGTGGAATTGCTTCGCATGGATCCGGATTTGGATATTAATGCAGACGCCTGGGATTATTCAAACAATTTCAGTCAATCTCCGAATGGAAATAATTGTCTGGAATTGGAATCGACGGGTTGGAGCAACATAAATCTCTCTTGGACCACATACAATAATGGCGGCGGTGACGTGACCACCGACCTCTATATAGGGGGTAATTTCCAGAATAGCGATTGGACAAATCTCACCAAACTGACCTATGCAGATGGTACTTATGCGGACTTCGAGATTACCACTACCGGTAAAAACCAGCAATTCCGTTTTTACACCTCCAATATAAATAACATAAATGCAATGATGGGTGCAAACGGCTCAACAAAGCAGTTTACCGATGACGAGCTGAAGGGTACTGACACCTTTACAACCACCTATCAGTCAAATTATCCGTATCAGTTTAAAGATGCAGGAACATATATCGTAAAGGTGACTTCATACGACAGCAATACAAAAGTCGTGAAATTCACTGTAAGGAAGAAAGATGGCGGCGAGGTAGACCCACCCATAGTTGGTGACAATCCCTACAATTACTACCTATACATCAGAGACAACGATTGGATTCCTTTCGTATACGCAGATGGCGTGTACTCATTGGACAAATCTGTTCAGAACAAGAACTTCTGTATTGTGGCCTTAGATAAGAACAAGACACCGAATAGCAATAATGTTAGTGAACAGAAGATTTACTCCAACAATGCTACTTTGGGTGCAGGCTCTAAGGACTATCCCTTGACTTTGAACAGTACAGGAGACATTAATAATAATCAGTTCTGGGGTGGTAACGTGGAAAGCAGCGTCTTCGTGCTGACCCTCGACGCCAACTATCTCCCTACTTCGGTCAAAATCACTGTGCCGGAGAAGGAATACGTTCCCGCAGATGATTACTACTTCATTGGCGACTTGAACGACTGGTTCTCCACTGAGTTCTCGGAGATTGAGGGTGGTGCGACAAGCATGGAATTGTTTGAAGCTGGCCAGGAGAATTGGAAGTTCCGCAAGGCAACTGCATCTGACTTGGTAGATGTAAAAAGCGATTACCTGACTGGTCTTGAAAGCCTCGAAGGCTGGTATGTGTTTGACAAATTCCCTAAAGTTGACGGTAAGGTTACACTCAGCGGACAGTTCCAGATATCGAGCGGTGGCACACATATTTGGTCGGGTGCCGAGGTCTTTGGTCTTTGCTACGACAATGTCGCTCTGAAAGACAAGAATGGCAATTACAATCTCAATGTAGCTGCTGCAAAGAATGTTCTGCAAACACCTATCACAGGCGATGATATCGCAGGCGGCAATGTGTTCAAAAGCATTCACCGACGTCTGAACGGTGATCCCAATGTGTCGTTTGCAAACTTCCACCTTGACTGCAATGCAGTGGCAGATGCCAAGGTATTCTTCAAGCCTAACTTCGAAGGCAAGGCGGAACTTGTGGTTACCGGCACTCCGAAGAACTATTATGTGTTCTACTATGCCGGGGAAAACGGCCACATGCCGGAGGGTTCAGACGTGACAGTGAATCATGAGGAAGATGGAGTTGACAAGAAGATAACCGCAAAAATCAACTCCGGTAAGCCTAATACAAACAACTACTTCCTCCCCGGTATCCTGTATAATGTGGAGGTGCCTTCAGTAGATAAGGAAGGCAATGATGTAGACCACATGAATGTCGGCAATGGTATAGAGATGACGAAGATTAAAGACTTAGCAAACAAATACTACTACGACGGACCGGAGGCTACTGAGATAAATAAGCGCGTGGAAGATCTCATGACGACTTACGGCATCGACAAGGAAGTAGCCGAAGGTCTTGTGAAGGGTCATCTTCCTAATGGCCGTGTATGCTCTGACTTCTCATACCTCTATATCACCAAGTTGCCTAACGGTTTCGAGAACCCCGCAGGTTGGAAATACAACCTCAAGGTAAACAGTGAAGTATATTCTCCCGACAACGAGAAGAGCGTAGTTATCACCACCAACCATATCTACTATCTCAAGAATATCGGTGGTGTGGCAGTACATATCAACGACACCGGACTGATGAGCAAGCCTGAGCTTAAGGACTACGAATCGAAGTACTACTATCGTGTCTACTACTCTGCTTCGAGCGCACAGGCTATTGCTTCTGATGAGTCTTACTCCATCCACGTGGTGGACCACTATGCCAACAATGTGATCGGCGATGGCGACAAGGAGATTTACAACTCCAAGGATACAAACAAGCAGCGCAAGAAAACCCTCGTGGATTACAACGAGGCCGGAAACTGGACTGTATCTGACGCTGACGCTTACGGCTGGAAGGAACTGAACCCCGTGGCACCCGAAACCGAGAAATTCACTTGGCACAATGACCCTGAAAATCTCGACAACTTCAACGGTGGCAGGGAATGGCATATGCACCTCGTAGAGAAGGAGCCAGAGATGGCTCGCCTGCTCATACCTGACCGTTACAACATGTCGTATGTTCAGATTCTGAGCATCCTCACTCCGAAGAGCGCGAAGAAGTCAGCTCCCCGTCGCGCTGCTGCAGCCAATACCGACGTAAACCTCAAGAAAGTGCTTGACGAGGCTCGCAATAATGGTGCTATCATCAGTTATGCACCCGGTTCGCTCGACTTCGACAATGACGAGTATCACCACCCGTTGCAGGGCAACCACCTCTTCCTTGAGCTCAAAGCCGGCCAGAATGTCTGGACAGGCATAGAAAACATCGAGGATGACGTGATTACCGACGCAGAAGGTGATGTCAACGCAGCCCCGGTATACTACAACCTCCAGGGTGTGCGCGTGGCAGAGCCCACCAAGGGCATCTTCATCGAGGTGCGCGGCAACAAGAGCCGCAAGGTGGCTTTCTGATTTGACCCACTACTTTAATACATAATGGCGAGGCACGGCTTTTGGCCGTGCCTCGCATATTTTTTGTGGTCCTACCTCGCTTATTCTATATGGTCGTCGGTGGCGCCTCCTCTCCCCCTGTGCGCGAAGCAGTATGGTCTGGCGGGGTTACTCTATTACCGTAGGATGACATTGCTTCGCGCACTGGGGGAGAGGAGGCGCCGCCGACGACCACAAAGGATAAAGCTGTGGAGGCGCCGCTGACGACAGCGAGAGATAAACGCATTGATGAGGTCGTAATATAATCGAGACAGGGCATGGCGCGAAGCCATGCCCTGTCTGTATATTTGATGCTATTTTGTTTATTTTTGTTAATTTTAATTTATTTAAATATACGTAAGCATTAACTAAAGTACAGGTTAGACCTCCAATTCATAACAACATCGG
>CAJTYC010000058.1 GCA_910584185.1 uncultured Muribaculaceae bacterium | reverse complement strand
TTTTGATGCTATTCCTGAATGATGTTGACAAATACGTTTTAGAGGAAAGTTACTCCATATAGCGCCCCTTTGCAATACCTACTTTTAAGCATTATAGGCCATGCACACCCTTTGTGCATGGCCTATCTTTGATTTTGCTTAGGTTTTCTTTTTTGACTTTATTTCAAAATGGCATGATGACATGATGTCATTATGTCATTTTGAAAGGGGATTGATTGATAGCCTTTGGTCTTATTTTGCGAGGAATCTTCTGATGCGATTCACCACGCTTTCCACCGTGTAGCCGAATTTCTCTTCGAGCACTTTAGCGGGGGCTGAAGCGCCGAAACGCTGCATGCCCATCACTTCCCAATCGCCACGCATCAACGGAGCGAAGACTGAAGGAAGACCGGATGTGAGAGCGAAAGTCCTCACACCACGCGGAAGCACCTTCTCCATATACTCTTCAGGCTGCTCCTCAAAGAGGCCGATGCTCGGCATAGATACAACCTGGGCACGAACACCGTCTGCCTCAAGTTGCTCTGCAGCGTGGAGCAGAAGGGCCACGTCGCTGCCATTGGCCACAAGCACGAGGTTGGGGTCAGTGGCATGACGCACCACATAACCTCCCTTGCAAGCCATCATGGCCTCTTCGCGGCGGTTCTCACCGGGAAGATCCTCAAGGTTCTGACGAGAGAAGATAAGCACTGTCGGAGTCTTGTCGTTCTCCATAGCCATTTTATAAGCGGCCACGGTCTCGGCACCGTCGGCCGGACGGATCACGAGGAGTGAACGGCGACCACTCAGATTAGCCATCTGCTCAAGCAGACGCATCTGAGCCTCATGCTCTATCGGCTCGTGAGTGGGGCCGTCCTCGCCCACACGGAATGAGTCGTGCGAGTATACGAACTTCACGGGAAGCTCCATCAGGGCTGCCATGCGGATAGCGGGCTTCATATAATCGCTGAAGACGAAGAATGTGCCGCAAGCCGCATACATGCCGCCATGGAGCACTATACCATTCATGATGCAAGCCATGGTGAGTTCGGCGACACCTGCCTGCAGGAATCCTCCGGAGAAATTATTTTTCATCAGCTCGCCGGTCTTCTTGAGGAAGCCGTCGGTCTTGTCGCTGTTGCAAAGGTCTGCGCTCGACACAATCATATTGCCAACATGCTCGGCGAGATAACCGAGGCATGCAGCAGAAGCGGCGCGAGTGGGCTGGTTGGGCTTGATTTCCACATTGTTCCAGTCGAGTGCCGGAAGCTCCATGTTGATATAGCTCTGCAGCAAGCTTGCCTGCTCGGGGTTCTCTTCGGCCCATTTGGCAAACTGAGCGCGACGCTTGGCCACTATTTCAGAGAGTTCGCGTGCACGGTCGGCATAAAGCTGCTTAACTTCGGGACGGATAACCCATGGATTCTCAGGGTCGGCACCGAGATTACGCACAGTAGTCGCGATATCCACACCGGCCTTGGAGAGCGGCTGGCCATGAGTTGAGACAGCACCCTCCATCGACTCACCGGTTGCGGTAAGGGTCTTGCGTGCCATGACAGTATGACCGATGATGAGTGTCGGTTTCTCACGCTCCTCACGCGCCAGCATCAAGGCATTGGCAATGGCGAGAGGGTCAGAACCGTCCACCTCGAGCACATTCCAGTCCCAAGCGCGATACTTGGCAGCGACATCCTCAGTGTCGACAGCAGCCACCTTGGTGGAGAGCTGCACATCGTTGGCATCGTAGAACATGATGAGATTATGCAAGCCGAGGTGACCGGCGATACGGCCTGCACCTTGCGAAATCTCCTCTTGTATGCCACCGTCAGATACAAACGCATAAGTCTTGTGGGCGACAACCTCTCCGAATCGGGCAGCGAGGAAACGCTCAGCGATGGCACAACCGACGGCAAACACATGCCCCTGACCGAGCGGGCCTGAGGAATTCTCTATGCCGCGCTCCACATCGAGTTCGGGATGACCGGGAGTTACACTACCCCACTGACGGAAATTCTTCAGGTCGTCAATAGAATACTTGCCGGCGAGGGCAAGCACACTATAGAGCATGGGCGACATATGACCCGGATCGAGGAAGAAACGGTCGCGCATGAACCAATGCGGGTCGGCCGGATCATAGACGAGAAACTGAGAATAGAGCACATTGATAAAATCGGCGGCACCCATCGCGCCTCCGGGATGACCGGAATTAGCCTTTTCAACCATCTCGGCAATCAGCACGCGCAAATTGTCGGCGGCCGAATTCATTGTGTTTATATCCATGAGTACTTAATTTGGTTGGAGGGATGCGCATATCCACAAAGATGTGCGCACCCCTATGATTTAATCGGTGATGCGCATGTCCGCAAAGACACGCGCACCTTCTGTGACTCAGGTCAAATAACGTCGGGAACTTCGAGTTCCTCCTCCTCATTGACCGGAATATCCTTATTTACATTTTTGCTGCCCACGATTGCATAATAGAACAGATAGGCAAGCATAGCTATTACGAGCCAGTATGAAGCCATGTAGCCGATGTTGTCGGCTATGGCGTTCTGAATAAGCGGCATCACTCCACCGCCTACCACCATCATCATGAAGATGCCGGATGCCTGGGCAGTGTACTTGCCAAGGCCCTCCACAGCGAGGTTGAAAATGCCACCCCACATCACCGAAGTGCAAAGACCGCAAAGCACGAGGAAGAGAGCTGAGATAGGCACTTGGGCCATGCTGAAGCCGGACTCAACCGAATAGGCGGGCATTGATACGCGCACAGATGCCGGTATGAATATGGCGAGCAAAATCAGCACAATGGCAGTAGCCGACACGACAGTGAGCTGCACCTTGCTGCTCACCTTACCGGAAATTGCGGAAGAAGAGAGACGGCCCACAAGCATCAGCAGCCAGTAAACGGCCGCCACGGCACCTGCTACAGCTGTGCCGTTTTCGGTCACTCCGGAAGCCACCGGATCACTCAGATAGAAAATCAGCACACCGGGGATACCGACCTCAATACCGACATAAAAGAAGATGCCAATGACTCCAAGCACGGTGTGGCGGAAACTCCAGGCGCTGTGAGTATTCTTAGTCTTGACCGCACCCTTCTTCTGAATATGTGGTTCGGGGATTGTCACAAAAGATATGATGATAAAAGCCACCACGAAGACACCCATTGCAATCCAGAGCAGCGGGGCCACATCAGACATTGAGGTCTGCTTGGTGACAGTTCCGATAAGCATACCCACGAAGAGCGGGGTGAGCGTACCTGCAAGCGAGTTGAGCGAGCCGCCGAGCTGCAGTAGCTGGTTGCCCTTCTTGCCATAGCCTCCGAGCATATTGAGCATCGGGTTGACCACGGTGTTGAGCATACATACGCAGAAACCGCACACAAAAGCGCCGAGCAGATAGATGAGGAAGTTGAGCATCACCGGGGTGCCGGAGACGCTGAAAGTAGCCACATCGCCGCCCACGAGACCGGAGAGATATTGCAGGAATACACCCACCGCACCGATAGCCATGGCCCAGAGGGCAGTCTTCTTATAGCCGATGCGGGTAAGCATAGTGCCTGCGGGTATACCCATAATCAGGTATGCGAAGAAATTCATAAAGTTACCCACCATGCCTGACCACTCGTAGCTGTTTTTCCAGATGGTGCCGAGCGGAGCGGCAAGATTGGTCACGAAGGATATCATGGCAAAGAGGAAGAACATCGCCACAATAGCCACGATATTACCCTTCTTTGCGGAGGGAGAGGTTGCAATTACAGATTCTTTCATAATTATATTTTGATTTTAAGATTTTAATATTTTCATGGTTAAATATTTGAATTACAAAGTCTCAATACTCACGGTTGCCAAAGATAGCGGTGCCGACCCTGATGAGGTTACTACCTTGGCTCACGGCCAAGGGCCAGTCTCCGCTCATACCCATCGACAGGATGTCGAAGCCTCTGAGGTCGGGGGCTATTCGAAGCACTTCATCGTAGACTTCACGTATTCGCATGAAATCATGCTCCACGAGCTGTTTGTCGTCAGAATTGCTTGCCATGCCCATAATTCCGCATATATGTGTGGCTTGAAGAGATTCGAACTTACGGGCGCGAAAATAGTCGAAAATTTCCTCTGGCAGGAAGCCAAACTTAGTTTCCTCGCGGGCCACATGCACCTGGAGCAGCACCCGTGTCACCACTCCGGCCTCTTCCGACTTGCGGTCTATGAAATTGAGCAGACGCTCCGTGTCGACACTTTCGATCAGGGCCGTGCGGCCTATGAGCTGATGCACCTTGTTGGTCTGCAGATGGCCTATGAAATGCCACTGCACATCGTCGGGCATCTGCGGAATCTTCTGGAGCAACTCCTGCACGCGGCTCTCGCCGAAGAGACGCTGCCCGGCATCATAGGCCTGACGCAAGGCTTCGACCGGATGGAATTTCGACACAGCCACCAGTCGGACACCCTCGGGCAACTCGCTATGTAGTTTTTTAATATTGTCAGCTATTCCCATGCAGCGAGGTCATTACTTATCGGCAGAGAGGTCGATAGGGAACACATCCATAATAAGAGTCTCCTGCACAGCGGCAATCTCCATATCGGACATGGTGCCCTTCATGCCCTCCTTAAACTTGTCGAGGGCGTCGTCGATATCTACAGCCTGTACCAGCATCTGCTGCATGGTCTTCTTCTCCTTCTCCGTGCGCTCGTCATAAGTGATCATATTAACCTTGACGAGATACCAGCGGTCGCCCGTTTCGTTGAAGAAAACTTCCGATATCTTCGTCTTTTTCTCCGAAGCCACCGAATAGTCGCCAGAGATGCGCGGCTTCAGCTCCTCTATGATACGGGCCTCAGCCTCGGTGAATGTCAGTGCATCGACAAGATAAGGCTCGTTGACCTTCTTCATCATGCCATTGTCCATCATTCTTTCATATTTGACTTTACATTCAAACCAGAGTGCCATAATATGTGTTCGTAATATTGTCTTTTTACTATCTTAAAAATTTGGGTTACAGTGATGACCGACCTACGATGTTATAGGCATGGCATGACTGCCAATGCAAAATTAAGAAAATTAAGTGAGAAAACGAAAAGGAGGTGCAAAAAAAATGAATTAGTGAAAAATATTTGAAATTTGCAAAAAATTACTAATTTTGCATTAATAAGCTGTTTCTGCGCAATCCCGCAAAAACAGTTTCTGCTCAATCTCGCTAAATAATCTAAAAATTTAAATATGGAAAACTTGATTGAAGTAGTTGACTGGTCAAGGCTGCAGTTTGCCATGACCGCGATCTACCACTGGCTTTTCGTGCCGCTCACCTTAGGTCTGTCGGTATTGGTGGCCATCATGGAGAGCATGTATCTCCGCACCAAGTCAGAAAATTGGCTGAAAGCCACGAAGTTCTGGATGACCTTGTTTGGCATCAACTTCGCAGTTGGCGTAGCCACCGGGTTGATTCTCGAATTTGAGTTCGGCACCAACTGGAGTAACTACTCATGGTTTGTGGGCGACATATTCGGGGCACCGTTGGCAATCGAAGGCGTTGTGGCATTCTTCATGGAGGCCACATTTGGCGCAGTGATGTTTTTCGGTTGGAACAAGGTGAGTCCGAAATTTCACCTTGCCTCCACATGGCTCACGGCCATAGGTGCCTCGATATCGGCACTCTGGATCCTTGTGGCCAACGCATGGATGCAATATCCTGTGGGCATGGAGTTTGACCCGGTTCAGATGCGCAATGTGATGAACGACTTCTGGGCGCTCTTCTCCCCTATCGCCATCAACAAGTTCTTCCATTCGGTGTTCAGCGGATGGGCTCTTGCGGGCGTGTTTGTGATTGGCGTGAGCTGCTATATGCTCTGGAAGCGCCGCAACCGTGAGTTTGCCGTCAACTCTATCAAGGCCGGAGCATGGTTCGGCCTCGCGGGCTTGCTCCTGACCATGTATACCGGCGATGGATCGGCAGTGCAGGTAGCCAAGCACCAGCCCATGAAACTCGCTGCCATGGAGGGTCTGTATCACGGTAGCACCGGGCAGTCGCTCACGGCAGTAGGCATTGTAAACCCCGATAAAGAATGGAACAACGACGAGGATGAATATCTCTTTGAGGTGTCGATACCCTACGGACTTTCGATACTCGCCAACCATAAGGTAGACTCATTCGTGCCCGGCATCAGCGATATCGTGAACGGCATCAGCATCAACGAGAATGGCGACACCATCAACACGGTGAGCTACGCGGAGCGCATCACTCGGGGCAAGCTTGCCCACAAATCGCTCGAGGAGTTTGACGCGGCGCGACGAGCCGGTGACAAGGCTGCTATGCAGAAAGCCGCCGACGAATTGAAAGTGAACTATCCATATTTCGGCTACGCATATTTCAAGGATGTCAAGGAGGCTATCCCACCGGTGGGTCTGACCTTCACTATGTTCCGCATCATGGTGGCTCTCGGCACATACTTCCTGGCATTCTATGTGCTCACGCTTATTCTTGTATACTACAAGAGTTGGATTGACAAGGCCCGTTGGTTCTACATGTTGGCAATGTTATCGGTGCCCTTTATGTGGATATGCTCAGAGGCAGGTTGGGCCGTTGCCGAGGTAGGCCGTCAGCCATGGACTATCCAGGACATACTGCCCACCATCGCCGCCATATCTGACATACCGGTCAGCTCCGTGGTGCTTACGTTCTGGATGTTTGCGGCAGTGTTCACCATACTGCTTGCGGCAGAGGTCAGCATCATGTGCAAATATATAGACAAGAGATCGAAAGAAGAATTATACACCCCTGAAAAAGTATAAAAGACATGGCACTCGAACAACTTCAAAACTACTGGTGGCTACTGATCTCCGTGTTGGGAGGCATACTCGTATTCCTGCTCTTTGTGCAAGGGGGACAGTCCATGATATTCGGTCTTGGCATCAACGACAAGCGCCGCGACGAGATTATATCGGCAATGGGCAGCAAATGGGAGCTTACCTTCACCACCTTGGTGACATTTGGCGGTGCTCTCTTCGCGTCATTTCCGCTCTATTACTCCACATGCTTCGGCGGTGCATACTGGCTCTGGATATTGATACTCTTCAGCTTCGTGCTCCAGGCCGTGAGTTATGAATACCGCCGCAAGAAAGGCAACCTCTACGGCACGCGCACCTACGATGCTTTCCTCTTCATCAACGGTAGCATCGGCACGATACTACTCGGTGAGGCAGTGGCGCTCTTCTTCTTCGGCGGTGACTTCAGTGTGAACCGCGACAACCTGCTCACACCCGGCTCGCCTGTGATTTCGCAGTGGGGCCCGACGCATGGCTTCGAGACGATATTCACCTGGCAAAACCTGCTCATGGGAGTGATGGTGCTCTTCTTGGCGCGCACGCTCGCTTGCCTCTATATGATGAACCGCATAGACGACCAGGAACTCTTTATGGTGCTTAAGCGCAAGCTCTTCATCAACGGCGGCATATTCGTGGTGATGTTCTTGGCCTTCACCGCAGTGCTCTGGCTCAGCGACGGCTACACCGTAATCACTGAAGATGGCCGCAATGCTTCGGTGAGCGTCACGCCGCATAAATACTTCTTCAACATGGTGGACCAATGGTGGATTATCACCACATGGGCAATCGGCGTGGTGCTTGTGCTTGTGGGCGTAATCCGGTCCATCTTTGCCAAGCATTGCACATCAGGAATCTGGTTTGCCGGTTTCGGAACTTTCTTGGTGGTGGCATCGCTCTTCTGGACTGCCGGATATGGCGACACAGCGTTCCTCCCGTCGTATAGCGACCCGATGAGTTCACTGACGATACGCAACGCTTCATCATCTAAGTTCACGCTCACCGCCATGAGCTATGCCTCAATATTCATACCGTTTGTATTGGCTTACATATGGTATGTGTGGCGCCAGATGGACAAGAAGTCTAATTGACAATCATATTTTAAATAGTGGGGGTGTGAAGTTTTTTACACCCTCACTATTATATATAATAGGTCTTAAAGGTCTTATAGGACTTATAAGCCTTGCAAGTCAAAAAAAAGACGGATTTACTTAAAGTGAAGAACAAAAACATCTATTGGCAATTATTCGCCACCTTCTTCAAAATCGGTGCATTCACCTTTGGTGGCGGATGGGCCATGATTTCAATTATAGAGCGAGAGATAGTAGACAAGCATCATTGGATTGAGCGCGAGGAATTTATCGATCTCTTGGCCATATCACAGGCTATTCCGGGCATTCTCGCAGTCAACATCGCCTCGTCGATAGGCGACAGGCTGCGTGGCATGAAAGGAAGCATTGCGGCTTCGCTCGGCACCATATTGCCATCATTTCTGATAATATTGGCTATCGCGATATTCCTTACGCCCGAGACCATAAAGAACAACCGCACATTGTCGGCGATATTCATGGGTATCCGTCCATGCGTGGTGGCACTGATCATAGTCCCGGTGTTGTCGTCGGCCAAGTCGGCCAAGCTGACACTCAAGACGGTATGGATACCGATAATCGTGGCGTTGATGATATCGCTCGATATGGGTACTGCCTCAAGCCCGATACTCTACATCGTGCTTGGAGCCGTCGGTGGCTATATGTTCTGGTGGCTATCACGCCGCAAAATTAAGTATTAAGTCATAGTTATGAGTTATGAAGTAAATAAATCATTGTAAGTCTGTATTATATATTCAATGATAATTTATCTTACATATTCATTCAGGACTAACAATAAACTCATAAACCCATAAACTCATAAACTTATAAACTCGTAATGGGAATCTACTGGAAACTTATTTGGGCCTATATAAAGATTGGTGTGTTCGGGTTTGGGGGTGGATATGCCATGCTTTCGCTGGTGCAGCGCATTGTGGTTAACGACAACGCCTGGATTTCCGAACAGATGTTTACCGATATAGTGGCAATCTCGCAGATGACGCCGGGGCCGATAGGCATCAATTCAGCTACATATATCGGCTACGTGGCACCCGCCAACTGCAATCCTGAACTCGGCTCACCCTTCTGGGGTATCCTGGGCTCGGTGCTCGCCACCTTGGCAGTCACCGTGATACCATTTTTCATGGTGATATATCTGTCGCACTTTATACGCCGTCATAACGAGAGCGGTGCGATAAAAGCGGTGTTCAGCGGCTTGAAACCTGTTGTGGTAGGCTTGATTGCATCGGCTGCCATTATGCTGATGAACGGAGCCAACTTCTGTCCAAATGGAACCAATAAAGAATTGACAGCAAGCATAATAATATGTTTGGTATCGTTTTGTCTCGTATATTTTCCGATAAAGTTAAAAAATAAAACATACAAACCCCATCCCATTCTGGTCATAATATTGGCCGGGGTGGCAGGGTATCTGCTATATGGAATATAAAGAAGCAACCGACTGGCTATTTGCTCAGCTGCCGATGTTCTCGAGAGTGGGGGCAGCGGCTTACAAACCGGGACTCGAACGAAGTCTGGCACTATCGGCACACTTCGGTGACCCTCACAAGAAGTGGAAGGCGATACACGTGGCCGGCACCAACGGTAAGGGAAGCGTATCAAACCTTATCGCCGCCGTACTTCAGGCACAGGGCTACAAAGTCGGACTTTACACGTCGCCCCATCTCGTGGACTTTCGTGAGCGGATGCGCGTAAACGGAGAGATGATTTCGGAGCGGGAGGTTATTGAATTTGTGGAGAGCTGGCGCAAGGGTGGATATGATGGGGATAAGCCATCATTTTTCGAATTGACCATGATGATGGCATTCGACTGGTTTGCAAAGCAGGATGTTGACTATGCCGTAATCGAGGTCGGCATGGGAGGCCGGCTCGACTCCACCAATATCATCACACCCTTATTGAGTGTAATCACCAATATATCTTTCGATCACACGCAGTTTTTGGGCGATACGCTCGCGAAGATAGCCTCTGAAAAGGCCGGCATAATAAAGCACGGCATACCTGCAGTGATTGGTGAGGCGATTGAAGAGACCGAGCCGGTGTTTCGCGCCAAGGCATCAGAAGTCGGAGCACCTCTGCGTGAGGCATATCGCGAAGTGGATGAAGCAGCCAACGAGGCACTGCACTGCGCATTGCAGGGCGACTATCAGAAGAAGAATGCCAACACCGCACGGGTGGCACTCTCCGAACTTCGCAAGATAGGCATAGAGATATCAGACAAGGCGATGGCGGAGGGATTCTCAGAGGTGCAGAGACTCACCGGATTCAGTGGCCGCTGGAGTGTGGTGAGCAATTCACCGCTGACAATCTGCGACACGGGCCACAACCAGGCAGGCTTGAGCTACAACATGCCCCAGCTTGAAAGGCTCATGAGCGGAAAGCGCAGCGAAAACGAAGCTGCAGCCTTACGCATGGTGATAGGCTTCGTGTCTGACAAGGATGTGGAGCATATACTGCCAATGTTTCCGAAAGAGGCGGTCTTCTATGTAACTCAGGCACAGATACCACGGGCGATGCCATGGCAAGAGCTGCTTGAGCGCATGCAAGCACAGGGGTTCAGATGCAAAGGCTACCCGACAGTGGCAGAAGCCTACGCAGAAGCACGCGAAGAGGCTACCCCTAACGACATAATCTACATAGGAGGCAGCACATTTATCGTAGCAGATTTCCTGTCAAACCACCGTCATCAATAATGATATTGCAAAAAGAGGGTGTATCTAAATTCTGATACGCCCTCTTTTTGTAATTTTGAATGATTGGTTCAGTTTTCTTCTTTATCTCGGTTTTTGGCTCTTACGCGGTTTTTAGTTTGGCTTGAGCCGAGGTCGCCTTCCTCTTTGAGGTCTATCTCCTTGCCGTCGGGATCCACCACCTTATATTGCAGGTATGCGAGCGATTCGTCGGCTATCACCTTGAAGCCCCGGCCGTATTTACGCCTCCATTTGCCATAGAGCGATATCAGGCCTTTCTTGACATAGGCTTCCACATATGGGTGGATATACATGTTGAACTTCCTGATTTTCAGATGCTCCACAAGATATTCAATCTTCTGCTCGAGTTTGTCGGTAAATAGGATAGAGGCTTGCACTTCACCCTTGCCGAAGCATGAGGGGCATGACTCGCTCGTAGTGATGTCGAGTGCCGGACGCACACGCTGGCGCGTAATCTGCATGAGACCGAACTTGCTCAGCGGCAAAATGTTGTGACGTGCACGGTCGTTGGCCATGACCTCCTTCATGTGGTCGTAAAGCTCCTGGCGGTGCTCCGCCTTGCCCATGTCGATAAAGTCGACTACTATTATTCCACCCATGTCGCGCAGGCGCAACTGTCGCGCTATCTCGTCGGCTGCCTTAAGGTTGACGTCGAGTGCGTTTGACTCCTGGTCGGGGCAGGCTTTGCTGCGGTTGCCGGAGTTGACGTCGATGACATGCAGTGCTTCAGTGCTCTCTATGATTAGGTAAGCTCCCGAACGGAACGATACAGTCTTGCCGAAGCTGCTCTTGATCTGACGGGTTATGTTGAAATTATCGAAAATCGGAGTATCCTTGGCATAGAGCTTCACGATGTCCCTATTCTCAGGAGAAATCAGGGAGACATAATTTTGGATTTGCGTGAAAGTCTCAGCATGGTTAACATAGATACTCTCGAAATTGGGGCTGAAAAGGTCGCGTATCACGCTTACAGCCCTTGAGTCCTCTTCATAGATAAGAGCGGGCGACTTGCTCCGCTGCATCTTTGACACTGCCTCCTCCCAATTCTTAAGCAGGGTGCGCAGCTCATGGTTCAGCTCTGCCACGCGCTTGTTTTCGGCAGATGTGCGCACTATCACGCTGAAGCCCTTGGGCTTGATGCTGCCGATGAGCTGGCGCAGACGAATTTTCTCCTCTGTAGACCGAATCTTCTGTGATATTGATATTTTATCGCCAAAAGGCATCAACACCATGTAGCGTCCGGTGAATGAGAGTTCGGTGGTAAGCCTCGGGCCTTTAGTTGAAATAGGCTCCTTGGCGATTTGCACGACAAGCTGCTGACCGGGTTGGATTACCGATTGTATAGTGCCTTGCTTAGGTATGTCGGGCAGAAGTTTCATGCGCGACAAAGAGGGAACACGGCGCTTGTCTTTGAAAGCCTCGTTGAGAAATTCAGCATAAGAGCTGAATTGGGGTCCGAGGTCGAGATAATGAAGAAAAGCATCTTTTTCATAGCCGACATCCACAAATGCGGCATTCAGGCCCGGCATGATCTTCTTGACCTTTGCCAAATAGAGATCACCCACCGCATAGGCTATGTTACGGCTCTCCTTCTGGAGCGACACCAGCCTGGAGTCCTCGAGCAGGGCTATGGAAATCTCTTCCTGATTTACGTCTACTACTAATTCGCTTTTCATGATTTGTAAGCCGGGTCAAAGACCGACGGCTTGATTCGAAATGAATGATGAGTAAAAAGATAAAAGAACAAACATAACGCCGGCCCAAAAGCGCGGCGGTCCGTTTGTTCTTTTATAGGCAAGGGCATGCGGGTCTTCACGAACCACAAACCCGGTGCCCGATGATTTAACGCTACTGACAGGGCCGGACTTGCCGGACAAGCCAACAAGAAGAAATCTTGCTTATTTCTTCTTATGACGATTCTTTCTCAGTCTTTTTTTGCGTTTGTGAGTAGCCATCTTGTGGCCTTTTCTCTTCTTTCCGCTTGGCATAATTATTAATTTTTTAGTTAAACTCCTTAATAATCACTTAACAGGGCAAGTCAGAACAATTACCCTAAGTGAGTATAATCACTAAAATAGAGTGAGCCGCAGAGGCGGACATCTTACTTAACTTCCTCGAGGAATACCTTGGAGGGCTTGAAAGTAGGCACCTTGTGCTCGGGGATTTTGATTGTAGTGTTTTTAGAAATGTTGCGAGCTGTCTTCTCCTTGCGGGTCTTCACAACAAAGCTACCAAAGCCGCGAAGGTAAACATTGTTACCTGCTGCCATTGATTCTTTCACAACATCCATGAATTTCTCCACGGTTGCGAGCACTGCAGCCTTTTCCAAACCTGTGCTGCGCGAAATCTCTGCTACGATATCTGCTTTTGTCATTTCACAAAAATAATTAATGATTTATCGAAGTACTCCCCTTTTGTCCATCCTCGGCCACAAACGGCCAGTTTAAAACTTAAACTATTATGATTCAACCTATTGCAAAACACACGCACTCACACAATGGTTCGTTTGCAGATTTTGCAATGCAAATATCGTAATTTTTTTTGAATTATGCACTATTTCAGCTAAATAATTTTTATAAGCATTTAATAAATGCACTATATTGCACCGTCAAGAATCCAATTGGCGAGTCTGCCGGTAAGCTCGGCATGCAGGTCGAGGGGATATTCTATTTCAGCATGACAAAGGTTGTCGAAGGTCTTCGATATAATTGTCACGTCTGGATGCTTAATGATGCGGAGCACCTTGTCAGCCTCTTCATAGCCAAATTGCAGCATCATGCGTTCGGTCTGGCGGCACTCCTTACGCCCGGCGTCTTCAAGCGCAAGCCGCGCCGCCTCGCGATATGCGGCAATCAGGCCGGATGTTCCGAGCTTTATGCCACCGAAATAACGCACGCACACCACGAGCACATCGGTTAGCTCCATGCTGTTGATTTGGCCGAGCATCGGTTTGCCGGCGGTGCCGGAAGGTTCGCCATTGTCGTTTATCTGCCACTCCTTACGCTCGGGCCCCAGCATGTAGGCCCAGCATACATGCCTTGCATCGTGATACTTATTCTGGTAATCCTTTACGACAGCCTTTGCCTCTTCGGCCGACGATACTGGAATAGCGAACGCGATGAACCGGCTCATCTTCTCTGTGTAGCGAGATGAGCCGGTCCGTTGTATAGTGTAGAATAGATCCAAAACTACTTAGTTTTTAAGTTGTTCAGTCGTTGGGTTTTCCGGTCGCTAATTTGAGTGACCTATTGTTCCTACAGTTTTGTGTTGTTCATTATTATCAACCAAACATGTTGTTGAATTGGCTGTCGCCGTTAGGATATAGGAGCATACCGTTAGCGACATTGCGCGACTTCTGCTGTCCGAGCTGAACTCTGACAATTGCAAGGGCCCATTCGAGGGCTGAGGCGGGACCGTTGCCGAGCACAAACTTACCATCCACCACCACGCGGGCATCAACATATTCGGCACCCTCGAGCATATTTTCAAATCCTGGATAGCAAGTCGCCTTATGGCCCTTTAGCAAACCGAGTTTGCCGAGCACCACTGCCGGTGCGGCGCAAATAGCTGCGATCTGACCTTCTGCCGACTCAGCCTGCTGGTGCAGCAAACCCTGCAGGGGGGCAAACTTATACAAATTGTCGGCACCGGGGAGACCGCCGGGGAGAATGAGCCAACCGGGATTGCCGAAGAGGGTCGATTCATAAATGGCATCGGCCTTCACGCTGATGCCATGGGCACCCATGACCTGCAACGAGCTGCTGATTGAGACTGTGCGCACCGGCATGCCGGCACGACGTAGCACATCTACCGCCGTCAGGGCTTCTACTTCTTCAAAGCCGTCGGCAAGGAAAACAAATGATTCTTTCATAGCATTTCGGTTTTAGAAATATTACGTAAAAGTTCCTATGTCTACGAAATATGATAAAATAAGGAGAATAAAGTGGCGATAGAAGTCAGCCATCAAATCTTCAAATCGACACAAAGTGGCGCCTGGGCGCTATAGAATCATATTTCGATTATGTAAATTTAATGTTTTTTATTAACTTTACAAAGTAAAAACAATAAATTTGCAAAAAAATAATGCAAAATTTTAGAAAAAATCATACAATGGGTATAATATTTAGGAATTTTGGGGCAATTATGGCAGCTACACTGCTCTTTCTATGCGGCTGCGGTCGGAGCGAATTTCGGGGGGCAGAGGGCATGATATGGCACACCCAATACCATATTACATATGATTCCGACCGAGATTTGACCGACAGCATAATCACGACGATGCAGCGGGTGGACGAGTCGCTCAATGTGTTCGACTCGACAAGCATGATAAGCCGGGTGAACCGGGGAGAGGAGATAGAGTTAGACATTCACTTGGCCAATGTATATAATGAATCGGTAAGGATCAATAAGCTCACCAATGGCGCATTTGACCCCACCCTCGGACCTCTGATAACGGCCTGGGGATTCGGCAAAGGCCACAAGGCCACCGCCGACACGCTGCGACTGGACTCGCTGATGGCATTTACCGGAATATCCAAGACCTCGCTCCATAAAGGCCGACTGACTAAGCAAGATGCCCGCACTCAGTTTAATTTCTCTGCAATAGCCAAGGGCTACGGTTGCGACGAAGTCAGCAGGATGCTCGCACGCAATGGCGTCGCCGACAGACTCGTGGAGATAGGAGGTGAAATAAGTTGCGCCGGCAAGTCTCCTTCGGGCAAGAAGTGGAGAGTTTCTGTGGACCGGCCTATACTGACCGACTCGGTGATTCATGAGTCACAATGCGTGATAGAGATCACCGACTGCGGGCTTGCCACATCGGGCAATTACCGCAACTTCCATACGTCGGCCGGGGGCTGGACCTACGGCCATACCATATCTGCAAGGACCGGCAGGCCGGTACTCACAGACGTGCTCAGCGCCACGGTGGTTGCCCCAACCTGCATGGAGGCCGATGCACTTGCCACCTCTATGATGGCACTTGGCAGCGAGGGAGCCACAAAACTTGCCGCGACGCTTAATTACCCCATAATGCTAGTACTCAACGACATGAGTGTATGGGAAAATGAAAAATTCAAATCATTAACAATTTTTGAGAAATGACGCGTAAACGTTTGCCTGCAAACTCAATCTTATAGTCACATTGATATAGAAAATTGCAGAAATAACGGAAAGACACATGAAACATAATCTGATTAAGAAAATAATGCTCTGCATGATGGGCATATCCATGCTTGCCTCATGCAGCGAGAAGTCGGGACCGACGCCCGACGACGTGGTGATGAAATTGCGCGAAGCCAACCGCCTATATGTGACGGAATATGCCGTTCATAAGATTATCACAGCCGACGACGTGAAACGTCTCAGCGGCAAGATAATGAACCGTCAGTTCACGATGAAGCTGCCGATAGGCGACCGCAAGATAGCGATTCCGATGGATGCAGTGATTAAGGCTTATGTGGATTTCGGGGAACTGAATGCCGCCGATGTGGTGATGAGCGCGAATCCCCGCAAATTGACTCTCACACTGCCTGTGCCAAAGGCTGAGCTGACCTCATCAAAAATCGACAACAAAGGCATAAAGGAATATACCGATATATTAAGGAGCTCGTTTTCAGACGCGGAGATAAGCGAATTTGAGCGTCAAGGCAAGGAGGCTGTGCTGGCGAGCATACCGCAGATGGATATAGAGAAGACAGCTAAAGCTAACGCTACGTCACTTCTGAAACCAATGCTCATGCAGTTGGGCTACGAGGCCGACGAGATAGAGATAATATACAAATGAAAGGGCTACCGATATGCTAAAGAAGATTATAATATTAGTTGCACTCCTGATTGTGGTGGGAGTCGGGGTAGTATACTTCATGCACAGCTCCGAGATAAAGATTGAGAAGACAAAGATAGCAAACACCGCCACTCAAATAAAAGAGGTGAAAGAGATAGGCGAATGGGAATTTCTGACGGTAGACTGCGAGGTGCTTGTGGACAGCACGCGCAAGCGCATGTGGCCGTTGCCCGATGACCGTCTCGCCCGAATATACCGTGGGGCCTTGCGTTTGGGCATAGACCTCAAGGATGCCCCCGACACATGGGTGCGCACAGAGGGCGACAGCGTGGCTACGCTCACATTGCCTGCCATCAAACTTCTCGACGACAGGTTTATCGACGAGGCTGCCACTACGGCCTTTTACGAACGAGGAGACTGGGATGCCAAGGCCATGGAGTCAATGTATCGTCAGGCCGACCGCAAGATGCGAGTTTACGCACTCACGCCCGAGCACTACGAGAATGCCCGGCGTGTCGCCGAATCGCAGTTCACATCACTGTTTCGCACTTTCGGATTCAAGAAGGTCAATGT
>CAJTYC010000057.1 GCA_910584185.1 uncultured Muribaculaceae bacterium | reverse complement strand
CAAAATTACAACCAAGCTACAACCTCTAAAAGGTGTACTTCAGTTAGTGCTTACTGTAATACCCACGGGTGTCGGAGAAAGGTTGTATCTTTGCAGCATGTACTTCGCAAAACTACAAACTAAGCGTCCCATAAATCATTTCTTAGCTATGATTTATGGGACGCTTGTATTTATGGGACGGCTTCAAATCAATTTTCTGTCCACTTCTCGTAGTGAATCTTCGAAGGATTCCATTTATCCTTCGGTTCGGGATTCTCAGCCGGATAACCGATAGGTATTACATTCAACGGTACGATGCTGTCGGGAATGGCGAGCATGTCCTTAAGCTGGCCAACACGCTGCTTAATGGGGTATATGCCACACCATACGGCCCCTAATCCAAGCGAATGGGCGGCGAGAAGTAGATTTTCAGTTGCAGCCGAAGCATCTTGCACCCAATACTCGGTACCTTCACCCTCCAGTGTAGCATTTAAATCACCGCAAACCACTATTGCAAGAGGAGCCTTTTCCGCCATTTTCATCGAATTGAAATTTTCTGAAATGGCCTTCAAGGTCTTCTTGTCTTTGATTACGATGAAACGCCATGGCTGCTTGTTGACGGCAGTAGGAGCAGCCATCGCGGCACGCAGCATTGTCTCTACCTTTTCTTCTTCTATAGGCTTATTTTGAAAATCACGTATGCTGGTTCTGGTCATTATTGTTTCAATGACCCCCTCTTCAGGCACACCGTTTTCAGCACTTTTTTTGCTATCAAATACGATTTTGATAGAGAGTATTACAAGCGCACCGGCCAACAGGATATTAAGAATTTGTGAAGTCTTCATGATTATTTATCCGGATTTTGTGTTAATTGAAATAAGCAACCGGTAGGGCAAACAAACCGGCAGTAAGGGCGTTGCACGATGAACGAAAGCAACACCACCACCCCGGCAGCAATAAGCACCCCAATTGAAGCCGACTTAAATATGAAAGCCTTGAAAAGTTCATAATTTATCCAATCAAACCATATCCCGGCCATCATAAGAAAAATTAAGGCAAACCAGAGGCATTCCTGAAAAACATTCAAGCCCTTGACTGTTTTCGGTGACAACTTCAACTTGTATCGCACACTCTTGCCACAAAGTTCTTGAATCGAACCCAAAGGACATATCCATGTGCAATAATGAGACTGCTTGCCGAAATATGGATATACGAATGCCACGGCAAGCATAATCATTACAGCCAACGATTGCCAAACATTTACACCATTAGCAATGTAATTGATGAACAACTCGTAAGAAAGAAACGTGCCACTCCAAAATCCGAGCACGATTACATTAAGAATGAGTTGTATGCAACGGTAATGCTTGTTTCTAACAAACAACGGCAAGAGAGCCGCACAAACCACCGTGAGCAATACGACTCCAAACTTCCATGTGAACTCAAAGCCTGATGCACCCTCTTCTTCAGATTCTTTCAGAAAGCCGTTGGCGTATGCCACCCCTTCCTTGATAGTTGCATTCAATGCATTAGACGTCAAAGTGGCTCCCGACACAGCATCCACATGTTTGGAAGATACATCTTGTACCGAAGTGCCAACCCACTGAGGAATAATTACGCCACTTGCTCTCTTGAAAAAATCTTCAGTTTCTGAGTTTTTTAGAGGTTGGATATCAGCTATGACACCATCCTTGATAGTAATTTCAAGAGGCACCGGACCTCCAAAGCCCTTTATATCTTTTGCTATGGTGGAGGTGTTAACAACCAAAGCACCGTCAACCCTTGTCAATGGAGAAGATTCTTCAGTTGCTTCGACCTCCCGCACGGTCAAGTCATGCCCGAAAATGCTTCCATTTCGTTGCACGGCCACTCCCATCAAAATTAGAAAACAGGTGAGCAGCCTCACCAGCATCCTGATACGTTGATACATAAACTATATTGTTTACAATTGATTTCCAGCCATCCCCGCTGCCCCATAGCCCTAACGATTCAGATTATGACATTGATTCAAAAATCATCTTCAAAATCGTCATATCTATCGAATGAGTCGCAATCGTCAAAATTATCAAAATTGGAATTGAAGCCATTACACAAACCATCATCGCAATCGTCGAAATCATCGTTATCATAACTACCATTTCTCCAACTGCTTCCTGAATATCCTGAACTTCGTGGAAGTCCATAGTTATCGCCACAATCGCAATCATGGTCATATGATGTATAAGATGTTTGATTGGCCGATGTGTCGCTTCTGCGACCTCCAAATATCCAATCTAACAAAATCAAACGGCGCCAGAATTTCCAAAAGCCCATAATAATCTTTTTATGACGTTAAGTAATGAGTCATTTTAAATTTAAGTAACGAGTTTTTATTTGAATTTGCTTTGGCTTCTTTTTGCCACATTGAAAATTCCTCATCAGTTACATAGCGCGCTATGCGCCTTCTTCCGAATTTCCAATCTGACAAAAATAAGCACAAATCAAATTTAAATTTAAAATGACTCATTACTTATACCTGCAAATTTAATCAAAAAATCCAAATATTTGTGACTTTGGCCTCCACAAATATTAGGACGATATATCGAGCACTAAGAAAGCATTACTTTTCCGAGGATTTGGATTACATGATAATGAGATTATTTAGGTGGTTGCCAAAACCAAGTGTCGTTTGAGACACATTTCGACCTTGTATAATTGGGCTTAAAGCCATCTGGAACGAGAATAACATAATTACGCTTCGCGTATGGATGGAGATTAACATCTTCAGCACCGAAACCATTAAAGCAATTTGCTTCTAAGGCATATAAATTTTTCGTCATGTAATAATCAAGATACCATGCTTTATCAGTATCGGAGTCGTAATGATTCGCTTCAGGATTAATTACCAAGGGTTCATTGGAGATTAATCGGGCACGGACTTCGCCCAAACCGCACTAAATACCAACTCCGAAATTTCCGCTATAATCGCTTCCGTTTGCACCAGGTCGTATGCGGAGTTTTCTATAAAGACTGATATTACATATCTGTGCCCGTTAGGGAGATGTACGTATCCGGCATCGTTGACTGCCATTAGTCTGCCGTCGGGCAATGAGAAACCGGTGCCGGTTTTGTGGCCAATTACCGCATTTGTCGGCAAAAGAGGTTTTACAAGTCGATTCTCTCCTGTGGCACATGACTGCATGAGATATTTTATTTCGACCGACAAAGAGTCAGTCATATCGCGGTCAAACTTATCAATCAGATTTGTCATCGCTATCGGAGTGGCAGAATTGGAATAACAAAGACTATTGTCTACATGCATTTCAGCTTCCGTACTCACAACATTTATGCCAGGAAAATTTACGCTGCCTAATCCTCCTATCGAGTTCAAGACAATATCGGAAGCATTGTTGTCACTCTGTTGGAGCATATATTGCAATAGGTCTCTCGCCGGCAATTTCAGAGTGTCGGTCAACGCATTATCAGATGCTAATATCTTCTCAGTCAACGGACTCCAAGTGTCGCGGTGCAAGTCTTCAGGCAAAATGACGATTTGATTGTCAAACGTCGCAGCTTTGCTGCGATATACATCAGCCAATGCTAAAGCAATCGGTAACTTATAGACACTAAGCATCGGGAATGGCTTGTTTCCATTTACCGACACCGTATCCTTACCATCAATAATCACAGCTACCCCTATGCTCGCGTCCTTACTTGCAACATACTCATTAAGTGCAGACTGCAAATCCGCATATTTAGAACGAGAGGCACAGCTACCGAAAGATATCAGCGAAAGCGCCATTATGATAAAACTCTTAATTTTCATATACTTAAGTCAGTGTAATCGAATCCTTGTTACGATTGTGCAAATATTAAGTGCACCGGATTATTTGCGAAAATACAAAAAAAATATTCAGTCCATAATCAACCGTACAAAAAAACAAATGCCGTCATAATCAGGCCCCCCCACCAGTGCCATAGCCCGATATGGCTATTGCCACCATCTGTGAAAGCAAGCAGTATTGCACCTGTCACCGTTTCAAAGAGGAAGAGAAGCGTGAGCACAATGTTCGGTTTACTCTTCTTCTTCATACTCTTTGCAAGCCCCTTGAACCAGACCCAATGCCCGATGATATGGTAAATGCCCAGCACAAGAAACGAAACTGATGCTATAACGTGGATAACGGCCCAATTGTGCCAAATGTCATGCTGCACGAACCCATCAGTGACATGAATGCCAACACCACTGACAATGAGAACTGCAAATGCAAAAATCATCGGAATATCTATGCGTATGTTTGTCGTAAATTTCATATACTAAAGGTTTATCTTCCAGTCATCACAAGATACCCAACTTTTCTGATTTCATAGTTCGCAACAGCCTCTGAATAGCGGTCGCAACTCTGACGATAGAGAGTCTGGGCATGGAGCAAATCAGCCATTGTAGCAGTGCAGGCTTGATAGAAATCCTCGTGCATACGAAGGTTTTCCTGCGCCTGCTCAATAGATTTTCGAGCTATGTCAATATTCTTGTATGCCAATGTAAGATCATTGTAAGACTTTTGCATTGCAATAGTCAATCACACGCTGCCGTCAGCCAGTTCCAATGCAGCATTTCTATGCCAAGTTTGCTGCGCCAGCATCTCGGAGTAACACCCAATGAATACAGGACTATCAAACATTGAAGTCTCCCCTGCCGCGTGCATCCTACTACTGAGAAAACATCTGCTATAGAGCCGGGGGTAACAAGCAACAGCAAACTTGATGTAATAATTCATCATATTCACTGCCTGAAGGCAAATCATTAATAAAACTCAATTCGCGTCTAACTGCTTGTGTTGCCATTTGGGTCTTGGGATTGTAGCCCTCTTTCTTCACTTCGGTGAAATATGCTCCGATACCCAGTCTCTGCCACGATGGTAATACGTTATAGTTAATCCCATTCGAAAAGAGCAACTTATTCTTGTCACTCATAGATATTCCACTTATTCGCTTTTGAGCTTCAAATGCCGACAATCCCTGCTTACGCAACATCCAATAACAATGTGAATCCAGCGAATTGCGATGTGCATCTTCTTGTCGCCAACGAAAGTAATCAACTACATTTTCCAAACCTGGAAGCGGAACCAGCCTACAATCGAAAACTGCAGCATGCCCCACATACATCGAGAAAGCCACTGAAGCTTCGGAGGCTAACAGCGACAGCAATTTGCGCTCTTTGTGAGCAAAAGTCCTATCATCGATATGAAACAGCAACGATATTTCATCGCTTTGAGTATAACCATACACCATATGAAATTCACTATCAATCATCAACTTACGCATCGTATGCATCATGGCGTCATGAAAGCGCGGATCAAACAGCTTTTCAAGATTCCACTCGCACTTAGTGAGTTTCGTGAAGCCGTGACCATCGAGTCGAGCCACGAGGAAAATATCCTGCTTAATCACGCGGTCGAGCGACTGCTCGAATCGACGCATATTTTTGTCAATAGTATCGAAATCCATAATTCAATCCTTCCATTTACTAATATCAAATCCGTCGGTTTTAATCTTTACAAAATACAATTCATCAAAACCTTCATCAATACCCGGCATCTCCAATTTATTTTGCGTATTGGGTATTGCATGTCGCGGCACCGTTTCGCCACGCAGTTCATTGCGAGCAATACAATGGCGCAAAATACTCTGAAAAAATATACCAATTACCTTATAACCAGCCCCACGGGCTAACGGGATGTATCTTGCTCGGTCTACTTTTGCAGGATTAGTATTGTCAACCACAATATTCCTTCCTTGCGTCAGGCATGAGCGGAATAATTCGCTTTCCCTATGTCTTGTTTTCAATGTATCGAGATTGATATGACAGAAACCGTGATGAGAAAGAGCTGTATTATAGAATGTTGTCTTGCCACTCGCTTGTATCCCGATAAATATGATTGCAATTCGATTATCTGCTATGTTGAATGGTAATTCCATTTTGTTGTAGCTAAGAAATATTGATAGTAACAATGCACAAATGTAATAATATACACCTGATTGCACAAATATTCAGCTGATAATTTTTTTTTATGGCGGAAACCGGCTATTAGTTTACGGTAAGCAGGGAGGAAATAATGGCCTTTATTTCGGGTGGCACTGCCATAGTTTACAGCATGTGTCGGGCAGATGTGATAGCATGCGAGACAGCTTGTGCAGTTGTCGTGCCAGCATGGTTTGCCATCTGAACCGCTTGTTATATTAGATACGGGACAGGCTGACGCACATAGTCCGCACTTGGTGCATCTCTCATCTGATTGCCAACGTGAAGGATAAATGCCGTACTTTTTGAAGATGGGATATATCAACTTGGTTTTAAGCCACGCCATGGAGCCTCGCACATAGGACTCCTCCCATGAGCATGATGAAATCTTTCGGGCAATACCTGTTATCGTATCATCACAGGCATCAAGTTTTCGTTGCTCCACATCCTTAGGGTCCACATCAAAGCCGGGAAGCAGCACGTAATTGTTTGGCATCTGCACACTCCACCCGCCGCTGAGTTCAAGTCCTCTATCTGATAGCTCCTTTTTCAGCATTTCCGGTGCGAGCGCTGTCTCGTCGCCACACACGGCCACCATCCATATGGGAGTTGCGGATGCCTCTTCCACAAACCTCTCACCCAGTCCGGCTATGTAGTCGAGCATGACAGGAGGTACGCCCCACGAATAAATCGGGAAGACAATGCCAAGTGAATTACCCGAAAAACTGATACTCGATGCGTGACAATCAGTGATACGCATACACTCTTCCTTGAGGTAATCTCCGAGAAGTTTAGCGACATGCGCGCTATTGCCGGTGCCTGAAAAATACAATATCATATAATGCTGTGATTTTAGAGCTCGTCTCTTAAACGATACGGGAACGATACGGGCGACATTTTATGAAAATGCCGCCCGCATTGCTTATCGATTTAGTTATATTTAGATCTCCTTATTGTGCTCGAGCAACAGAGTCATGCTCGGACGGTCACAAATTTCGGAAGGACCGAAATACTGGATCGGGCCGGGGTACTGATAGAGAGTGTTGAGAGCGAGAGTCTCGCGCATCGAAGCGAACTTAAGATAAGGACGACCATTGAGGTTTACAAGGGCCTTCTGTATCACAGGCTTCATCTCACCCTTACGCTTCTCCATGTTCATCATCATGGTGATAGGTATACCACCTGCAATCCAATTTTCGTTGGACTCAGTAAGGTTGCGCACGCTCGACATGTAGCCGGTCAAGCCGGAGTTGATGAGCATAGCTGCATTGTAACCGAGAGCATATGTGTAATCAGCGTCGAAGTTGGTCGGGTCGGCGCAACGGCCTTCGTAACCGAAGAAGTGGTGCTGAGTATTGAACTTGCCGCTGTATTCGCCCGCTTCTGCCATCTCCTCGAGACGCTTAGCCACCATCTGAGAGAGGAGGCTCTCAGTTTCGATAAGCGATACCTGCACGTTGCCGTGGCTGTCGCGGTCGAGGCTGAGCTGGAGAGCGATAGTCTTGGGAAGGCTCTTATAAAGCTCAGCATTGGTGGGAGTAAGGCAAGAGTGAATCTTCTCGAGCTTATCATTCTCTTCAAGGCTTGCGAGTTCCTCCTGATGCTCCTCAATCACGTCGTTAAGCTCACTGATAAGAGACTTCATAGAGGGGATGAACTCGATGAGACCCTCGGGCACGAGCACTGTACCGAAGTTCCAGCCAAGTTTAGCACGCTCAGAGATTACATAGCAGATGTAGCTCACGATGTTGTCGAGAGTCATGCGCTTAGCCTGCACCTCTTCTGAGATAAGGCAGATGTTGGGCTGAGTCTCAAGAGCGCACTCAAGTGCAATGTGAGATGCAGAGCGACCCATGAGCTTGATGAAGTGGTAATACTTCTTGGCAGAGTTACAGTCGCGCTGAATGTTACCAATCACCTCGCTGTAAACCTTGCAGGCAGTATCGAAACCGAATGAAGTCTCGATCCACTCGTTCTTGAGGTCACCGTCGATGGTCTTGGGCACACCGATAACCTGCACATCGGCACCGATATTCTTGTAATACTCAGCGAGTACGGCAGCGTTAGTATTGGAATCGTCACCACCGATAATCACAAGAGCCTTGATGTTGAGTTCCTTAAGAATCTTAAGACCCTCATCAAACTGTTCGGGCTTCTCAAGTTTAGTACGGCCTGAACCGATAATGTCGAAACCACCGGTGTTGCGATAATCCTTAATGATACCGGCTGTAAGCTCCATATACTGGTGATTGATAAAGCCGGAGGGACCCATAAGGAAACCATAGAGGCGGTTTTCCTTATTTAGCGACTTAAGACCATCGAATATACCGCTGACCACATTGTGTCCGCCTGGAGCCTGACCGCCGGAGAGGATGATACCTACATTGAACGGTTCCTCCACACGAGCGGGATTCTCATCGCGCTCAAACTCAACTACGGGCATACCGTAAGTATGAGGGAACAAATCCTTGATCTCCTTCTGGTTTGCAACAGATTCGGTTGCCTCACCAAGTTTTACCTTAACTGCACCCTGCAGTGATTTCGGAAGCTTGGGCTGATATTCTGCCCTTGCTCTCTGAAGAACGCTTTTTTTCATTTCTGTATTGAAAAATTTATGTATTTGACTAGAAATTGTCTAATGTCCTGAATCTATTGCAAAATTAATCAATTTTGTGCAAACGTGGAATTTTTGAGTGTAATTTTTGCATCATATTGAAAAAAATATTCGGATTAAAGCACCACTGTCTGAAAAATTATGTATATTTGTAAGCGGCTATGCCAAGTAACAATATAAGTAATGAGTCATTTTAAATTTAAGTAATGAGTTTCTTGATTTGAATTTGCTTTGGCTTCTTTTAGCCACCTTGGAAATTCCTTATCAGTTACATAGCCCGCTATGCGCCTTCTGTGGAATTCCCAATCTGACAAAAATAAGCACAAATCAAATTTAAATTTAAAATGACTCATTACTTACAATTATCACCTTAAATTTATATCATGAACACAAATTTCAAATTATGTCCCAACAAGGTAGTGCAATACCTTGGCAAACCGGCTTCCGAATTTCGGAAAGCCGACATCGTGAAGTATATCGAAGAGAATGGTATCGAGATGGTGAACTTCATGTATCCGGCCGATGATAACCGCCTTAAAACATTGAACTTCGTCATCAACAGCGAGGAATATCTCGACTCGATTCTCACCTATGGTGAGCGCGTGGATGGCTCCAGTCTCTTCCCTTTTATCGAAGCCGGCAACAGTGACCTTTATGTCATTCCGAGGTTCAGCACAGCGTTTGTAGATCCCTTTGCAGAGATTCCGACGCTGACAATGCTATGTTCATTCTTCAACAACGAAGGCTTGCCTCTCCCCTCCTCTCCCGAGCAGGCGCTTCGCAAATCTCTTAAACTCTTCAAAGAGAATACGGGCATGGACTTCTATGCCATGGGTGAACTTGAATATTATGTGATAAGTGCAGACACCGGTCTCTTCGGAGCTACTGACCAGAAAGGTTATCATGAATCAGCTCCATTTGCCAAATTCAATGATTTCCGCACAGAATGCATGCACCTTATAGCAGCGACCGGAGGCCAAATTAAATATGGCCACAATGAGGTGGGCAATTTCACACTGAACAACAAGATATTCGAGCAAAACGAGATAGAGTTTCTACCGGTCAATGCCATAGAGGCAGCCGACACTCTCATGCTTGCCAAATGGATAATCCGCACGGCCGGCATGAAACATGGCTATGATGTGACTTTCGCCCCGAAAATCACCGAGGGCAAAGCCGGAAGCGGCTTGCATATCCACTTCAAGCTAATGAAAGAGGGTCGCAACATGATGACTAAGGATGGCAAACTGAGTGATGAGGCGAAACGTGCTATAGTTGGTATACTCGACTACGCTGACGCACTTACAGCCATGGGCAACAAAGTGCCCACAAGCTATTTCCGACTCGTGCCGCATCAGGAAGCTCCCACATCAATATGCTGGGGCGACCGTAACCGTTCGGTGCTGGTGAGGGTGCCTCTCGGCTGGACGGGCGAACATGACATGTGCTCACAGGCAAACCCGCTTGAATCTGCCGGCAACATCAAACCGGAGAAGCAGACCGTAGAACTCCGAAGCGGTGATGCCTCGGCCGACATATACCAATATCTGGCCGGTATGGTGACTGCTGCACGCATGGGATTCAAGGATGACAACGCATTAAAACGTGCCGACGAACTTTATGTCAACGTCAACATACATAACGATGACAACAAGGAGAAACTTGAATCACTTCGTTCGCTGCCCACGAGCTGTTACGAATCGGCCATCGCACTTGATGAGGCAAGAGCCGCATTCGAGCAAGATGGAGTGTTCCCGCCGGAGATGATCGATGGCATGATAAAGAAATTAAAAGGATATAAAGACAAGCATCTCCGCGCAGAGATAGCGGGCAACCGCCAGGAGATGCTTGACCTCGTTGCCAAATTCTGGCATTGCGGATAAAATGATATTTTTCATGCAGCAGATGTGACAATCGACACATCTGCTGCTCTTATTATATAATATGAATAAGCTATGAGATATTCAAGGCTCGAAGCATTGCCGGGCATCGGCAATGAAGGTGTTGAGAAATTGATAAATGGAAGTGTCTTTGTGTTGGGCTGCGGAGCATTAGGTTCGATGTGCGCCATGTATCTTGCGGCTTCGGGCGTCGGCACTATCGGCATTGCCGATTTCGATACCATCGACTTGTCGAACCTCCAGCGGCAGCTATTCTTTGACGAGCAGACACTCGGCAAGTCCAAGTGCACCACATTGGCCTCGCGCATGCGCGCGCTCAATTCGGAAGTTGTCATTAATCAATATGACTGCATGATTAACGAAAAGAGTGCCTTTGAGATTTTTGCAAACTATGATTTCATAATCGACGGGAGCGACAATCCCGCCACCAAACTGATGACATCGAAGGTGTGCGAACGTCTCGGCAAGCCATATTGCATCGGTGGAGTCAAGGAATTCTCAGGCCAAGTCATGTCGTGGCAACCGGGGCACACCGGATATTCAGAACTTTTTGGCGATGCACCGGCTTGCACGGGATTTCTGCCATGCTCAGTGGCCGGCGTGTTAGGGCCTGCAGCCGGCGTCACGGCATCGGTGCAAGCCTCGGAAGCAATAAAGCACCTCACCGGATGTGGCAAGATGCTTTATGACAAACTGTTTACTTTTGATTTGAATTGCGCTTCGGCTCAGGTGTTCGGAGTGTCATGATGATTCATATGCACATCGAGCTGCGGGAATGGGAATTCGAAACCCTTCTGCGGCAATTCAGTATAGAAACGTCGGTTGAGGTCGTAATAGACGGGCCAATAATTAGATGAGTGCGTCCAAGCACGCACCACCAGGACTATTGCACTGTCTGCCATCTCCTGCAAGCCCACGAATGGAGCCCGCTCCACCTTCTGCGGAATTGAGACCGGTTGGTCCATCTGAATGTCGGGAGCCTCGGGTAGTGCCTTGCGTGTCTTGTGGAACATTCGCCACAACCAGCCATGCTTCTTCTCCTGTTGCACTTCGGGATGCTCTGCACGAAACTTTTCTTCAGCCACCTTCTCTCGATAGGCTATGTCGTCTTCTATAAACTTGCGCACAGTGCGGACATCTGAGTTGACGATGTCAAGTATAGCTGTCTTGGCAGCTTCAAAGTTCGTGCCATAAGCCAGACTTACTGTCCAATCTACACGACGGTAATCTTCGAGCGAATAATTGTTGATTGAAGAAGTGGAGAGGGCACCGTTAGGCACTATGATGGCCTTATTGTCTACGGTGTTGATGACCGTATTGAAGAGCTGAATTGACTTCACAGTGCCTGTATAGCCCTGCACTTCAATGAAATCGCCAACCTTGTATGGTTTCAGCAGCAGAATCAGCACTCCCCCGGCGAAATTTTGGAGAGTGCCGCTGAGCGCCATACCCACGGCGACTCCGGCAGAAGCGAAAATCGCGATGAAACTGCTTGTCTCCACTCCGAGTATGCCGATGGCTATGATGATCAGCACGAAATAAAGTGTGATACGAATCAACGACAGCACAAACGTGGTGAGCGAAGCATCCACTTGACGCCGTGTCATCACATTAAATACCAATCCATAGATTCTCTTAATGAGGAACTTGCCTATGTAGAAGACAATTATGGCTATCAGCAGCTTGAAGCAGAAGCTCACGAGGGAGTTGGTGATTGTCGTCATGGCGTCTTCAAACCCCATGCCTTTCACCTGCTCCCATATCGATGGTCCAGTCTTCACTTCCGGCACATCGACAGCCGGCAATACATTTTCTATTTGCAACATACCTATTATTTTTTTATGAGCCTTACCACATTTTCAACATGGTGCGTATGCGGGAACATGTCGACCGGCTGCACATCCGTAACCTTATATTTAGCATCGAGCAGAGTGAGGTCGCGTGCCTGTGTGGCCGGGTTGCAACTCACATAGACAAGCACTTCCGGCTCAGCATTAAGTATCACGTTGACCACATCTTCGTGCATGCCGGCGCGAGGAGGATCGATAATCATAACTTCCGGACGTCCATGCTTGGCTATGAATTCATCGGTCAATACATTTTTCATATCACCGGCATAAAATTCAGTATTATCCAGGCCGTTAGCTTCGGCGTTAACCTTTGCATCGGCAATTGCCTCCTCCACATATTCGATGCCTATGACATGACGTGCATGCCGTGCCACAAAATTGGCAATTGTGCCGGTGCCTGTATACAGGTCATATACAAGTGGTCGCTCACTTTCGGGGCGATTCTCCTCAAGGCCCGCGAATCGTCGGGTCACTTTATAGAGTTCGTATGCCTGAGCTGAGTTGGTCTGGTAGAATGACTTTGCGTTGACCCTGAACTTAAGTCCCTCCATCTCCTCCTCTATAAAGTCGCGTCCATCATATAGAATCACCTCCTGGTCGGCATAGGAGTCGTTAACCTTAAGGTTCACTATATATTGGAGCGACGTAATTTCCGAGAATGCAGACTTCACCGAATCCATGATATCAGCAATCGCCTCCTTACTATCCTCACCAAACACTACCACCACCATGACATCACCGGTAGAAGCAAGGCGAATCATCAGCGTCCGCAATAGTCCAACATTATTGCGAATGTCGTAGAACGAATAACCCTTGTCGAGCGCATACTCATATATATGATTGCGTATACGGTTGCCCAAATCATCTTGCAGCAGGCATTGCTCTATGTGAAGCACCTTATCGAATGCACCGGGGATATGGAATCCGAGGGCCTCAGGCGCGTCGGAGAACTCGCACCCGGACTTCACCTCTTCCCAAGTGCGCCACTTCTTGTTGGAGAATGTATACTCCATCTTATTGCGGTATGCCCACACATTGCGCGAACCGAGAATGGGGCTAATCTCCGGCAACTCCACCTTGGCAATGCGTGTCAGCGCATCCTCTACCTGCACCTGCTTCCAGCGCAATTGCTCCTCATAAGGAAGATGCTGCCATTTGCAACCGCCGCATATGGTGAAATGACGGCACTTAGGCTCAGTGCGGCTCTCCGACGGAGCGACGAGCTTCGTTATATGCCCTTCGGCAAAACTATGTTTTTTACGGTCAATCTGGACATCTGCCACATCGCCCGGCGCACCAAACGGAATGAAGACCACCATGGGCTTCTCATCATCCTCGCGCAGGCGCACCTTAGCCACGGCCTTTCCTTCGGCCGCGACACTATTTATCATCACCGATTTCAACTCCGGCAACGCCTTCTTTTTTCTTCCCATCAAGTTAGAAAATTGATTGCCTTTCATAAGCCACTACCCTGCCGTGGGGCCGGAATTTGCCCATGAAAGACCAAAAACATGCAAATTTGAGTAAATTATTTATAAAAACAGTGCAAAATTAATGATTTTCGCGAATGTTTTATTAAATTTGCGGATACAAAATGCGCATAAAGAATGCAGCACTTAGGGCAAGCCGGTGCGGAGTATTCACAATTTATCGCTTAAATACCTCAAATCTAAGAATATAATTCACGAATATAAATAATCCAAAATCACTATGGCAAAAAAAATCTATACCTTCGGTGCCGGTAAGGCAGAAGGTACTGCCGAGATGAGAAACCTTCTCGGCGGAAAGGGTGCCAACCTTGCAGAGATGAACCTGCTTGGCATGCCTGTTCCTCCCGGATTTACGATCACTACAGAAGTTTGTACAGAATATACAAAGCTCGGCCGCGATGCTGTTGTTGCCGATATCAAGGCAGATGTCGAGAAAGCGATTGCACATGTGGAGTCGCTCACCGGCAAGAAATTTGATGACCCGAAAAATCCTCTTCTCGTATCCGTACGCTCAGGTGCACGTGCCTCCATGCCCGGCATGATGGACACCGTGCTTAACCTCGGTATGAACGACGCCACTGTGGAAACCATGGCCGAAATGAGCGGCAATCCCCGTTTCGCATGGGACAGCTACCGTCGTTTCGTGCAGATGTACGGTGACGTGGTGCTCGGCATGAAGCCGAAGTCCAAGACCGACATCGACCCGTTTGAGGCAATCATCGATAAGGTGAAGGAAGAGAAAGGTGTGAAATTTGACACTGATCTTGAAGTGGAAGACCTCAAGGAGCTCGTGAAGCGTTTCAAGGCAGCCGTTAAGGAATATACCGGCAAGGATTTCCCCAACTCTGCCTGGGAGCAGCTCTGGGGTGGTATCTGCGCAGTGTTTGACAGCTGGATGAACGAACGCGCAATACTTTATCGCCGCATGAACCAGATTCCCGAAGAATGGGGCACCGCAGTCAACGTTCAGGCCATGGTATATGGTAACATGGGCAACAATTCAGCTACCGGCGTAGCATTCAGCCGTGACGCTGCTACTGGTGAGAACATGTTTAACGGCGAATACCTTATCAACGCACAGGGTGAGGATGTTGTGGCCGGTATCCGCACTCCACAGCAGATCACTATAGAGGGTTCAAAACGTTGGGCCGCACTTCAGGGCATCAGCGAGGAAGACCGCAAGAACAAATATCCTTCACTTCAGGAGACTATGCCTGAGCTTGCTGAGGAACTTATAAACACAGCCAACAAGCTTGAAGACTACTTCCGCGATATGCAGGATATGGAGTTCACCATTCAAGATGGCAAACTCTGGATGCTCCAGACTCGTAACGGTAAGCGCACCGGTGCTGCAATGGTGAAGATCGCCATGGATCTTCTCCGCGAGAACATGATCGACGAGAAGACTGCTCTTCTCCGCATGGAACCCCAGAAACTCGATGAGCTTCTGCACCCCGTGTTTGACAAGAAAGCTCTCAAAGAGGCAAAAGTTATGGCCAAAGGTCTCCCCGCATCTCCCGGTGCCGCTACAGGCCAGATCGTATTTCAGGCTGATGATGCCGAGGCTTGGGCTGAGAAGAAGAAGAAAGTGGTGCTCGTGCGCATCGAGACTTCTCCCGAAGACCTCCGCGGTATGGCAGTGGCTCAGGGTATCCTCACAATGCGCGGCGGTATGACAAGCCATGCAGCCGTAGTGGCTCGCGGCATGGGCAAGTGCTGCGTGTCAGGTGCAGGTGAGATTCAGATAGATTATAAGGAGAAGACTGTGAAGATGGGTGACAAGGTATATCACGAAGGTGATTGGATTTCACTCAACGGTTCTACAGGCGATGTGTATGATGGCGAAGTGAAGACTGCCGAGCCCGAACTCGACGGCGACTTCGGTGCAATCATGGACCTCGCAGCCAAATACACCAAGACTCTCGTGCGCACCAATGCAGACACCCCGCGCGATGCCATTCAGGCACGTCATTTCGGCGCTCAGGGAATCGGCCTTTGCCGCACAGAGCACATGTTCTTCGAAGGCGACCGCATCAAGGCTGTGCGTGAGATGATTCTCTCTTCTGACGAGGAGGGACGTCGCGAGGCACTTGCCAAACTTCTCCCCATGCAGCGTGGAGACTTCGAGGGAATCTTCCGCGCAATGGATGGCTTCGGCGTGACAGTGCGTCTGCTCGACCCGCCGTTGCACGAGTTTGTGCCTCATCAGACTGCAACTCAGAAAGAGCTCGCTGAAGAGATGGGACTCACACTCGCTCAGGTTAAGGCAAAGGTGGATGAACTCGCAGAATTCAACCCGATGCTCGGCCACCGTGGTTGCCGTCTTGGCATCACATATCCAGAAATCACCGAGATGCAGGCACGTGCCATCATCGAGGCTGCACTCAACGTGAAGAAAGAAGGTATCGATGTGCATCCCGAAATCATGGTTCCTCTCGTGGGTACACTCAAGGAACTCCAGCACCAGGCCAACGTAATCAACGTGACCGCTGCTAAGGTATTCGATGAGAGAGGCGAGACAGTGGACTACAAAGTCGGAACAATGATTGAGGTGCCTCGTGCAGCTCTGACAGCCAACCAGATTGCAGAAGTAGCAGACTTCTTCTCATTCGGCACAAACGACTTGACTCAGATGACATTCGGCTACTCACGCGACGATGCGCCCAAGTTCCTGAAGCACTACAAAGAGGTAGGTATCTTGAAGGTAGATCCGTTTGAGGTGCTTGACCAGGAAGGTGTAGGCCAGCTCGTAGAGATGGGAGTTAAGAAAGGTCGCGCCACCAAGCCCGAGCTCAAGGTAGGAATCTGCGGCGAGCACGGAGGCGAACCTTCATCGGTGAAGTTCTGCGCAAACCTCGGCATGAACTACGTAAGCTGCTCACCCTTCCGCGTGCCCATCGCCCGCGTTGCTGCGGCGCAGGCTGCCATCGAATAAAAGAGGCTACTCTAACATAATCCGACAACTTAGGCTGTAACGCTTTGAGAAATCAGGCGTTACAGCCTAAGTTGTTCTTAGGGGGTTCGTTCATTTGGCATCACTTTGTGAGTACAAATGCGCGGAAAAGTGTACAGAAGTGTACACACTTTTCAAGGGGCGGTGTACATGGGTGTACAGCCGGGGTGTACAACCGCAACCGTCAGTAATGGCGCAAGATACAGAAGCAATGAAAAATTTACCAATCAAAAAATAGGAACACGGAAGAAATGGCAACATTCAAACCAACAGTGCGCGGTGAGCGCAGGGACGGGTTCATGCAGGTCTATATCCGGGTCACGCACCGCAAGCGTCACGGATACATCAAGACCGACAAGATGATTACCCGAAAGGAACTGACCAAGACCAA
>CAJTYC010000056.1 GCA_910584185.1 uncultured Muribaculaceae bacterium | reverse complement strand
AAATTTTTGCACTCAATTGATAATCAAATTAATACGAAAGTGTTACATGGTAGGCATGGGCTTGGAGACGTGTACACCGAGCTATGTGCCGGAGTTGCCGAAGAAGGAGAGGAGCCGGTCGATGCCGCTAAACGAGAGCTGCTTGAAGAGACCGGCTATACCGGCGGCACATGGAGGCTTCTCAACAAAATCAGCCAGAATCCATCCACCTGCACCAATTATACATACTGCTTCTTAGCGGAAGGAGTGGGAAAAACCGAAAGCCAGCACTTAGATGCCACCGAAGATGTCAATGTAAAACTTATGACGGAGCAAGAAGTGCTTGCGATACTCCAGAGCGACGGCATAAAGCAGGCGCTTATGGCCACTCCCCTCTGGCACTATTTCTACTTGAAGAAATAAGACTTTTAATGATACGTTAGGAAATATTGGCACGGCATTTGTTATGAAATAGAAAGAAACAGAAAGGAAAAATTAATGAAGAACGACTTTTCGAAACAATTCAGGCCAATGCTTGAGCTTGCGCTCAGCGAGGTGCGTAGATTCAACTCCCCGGTGATAATGTCGGAGCATTTTCTGCTCGCGTCGATGCGTCAGCAAGATGGCTATGCATTCAAGATACTGACACAGCTTCACATACCCATCGAGAAGATTATCGGCGAGCTGGAGGAATATCTGCAGGAACCTCATTCGCCGGGCGAGACCACTACCCTCTTTGAGCAACAATACAAGATAAGCCTCGCGGCGATACGCCATCTTCAGCTTGCCACATCGGAAGCCCGCAAGATGAACGCGCATGTGATCGGCAGCGAACATATATTGTTGGCCTTGATTCACGACAAACGGTCGATGGACTCAGAGCTACTCGAACATATAAAGCAAGAATATCTCAACTTCGACATATCCGTGCAGAGCATCGGCATGCCGATGGACCAGATGCCCCGCATGGGCAAGGACTTCGGCGAAGATGAGGAAGAAGGGGAACTCCAAGAGCCGGCAGATGCTCCCAAGAGCAAGCCCTCGAAGCCGGCCGACAAGAGCAGCCGCAAGAGCGACACCCCGGCACTCGACAAATTCGGCTACGACATGACCAAGGCGGCAGCCGAGGGAAGGCTCGACCCGGTGGTGGGCCGCGAGCGCGAGATAGAGCGCCTCGCGCAGATACTTTCGCGACGCAAGAAAAACAATCCCGTGCTTATAGGCGAGCCCGGCGTAGGCAAGTCGGCCATAGTGGAAGGCTTGGCGCTGCGCATCGTGCAGCGCAAGGTGTCGCGCATCCTCTTTGACAAACGCGTTATCGGACTCGACATGACCGGTATGGTGGCCGGCACCAAATATCGCGGCCAGTTTGAGGAACGCATCAAGACCGTGCTCGACGAACTCACGAAAAATCCCGACATCATTCTCTTCATCGACGAGATACACACCATAGTCGGGGCGGGCGGCGCACCCGGTTCGATGGATGCCGCCAATATACTGAAACCCGCCTTGGCACGTGGCGAGATACAATGTATCGGCGCCACCACGCTCGACGAATACCGTCAGAACATAGAGAAAGATGGCGCACTTGAACGCCGCTTCCAGAAGGTGATGGTTGAACCCACCACCCCCGAGGAGACCCTTGAGATACTGAAGCAGGTGAAAGAAAAATATGAACAGCACCATAACGTCACGTACACCGACGAGGCCCTCGAGGCATGCGTGGCGCTTACCGAACGATATGTGAGCGACCGCAACTTCCCCGACAAGGCACTCGATGCGCTCGATGAGGCCGGAAGCCGCGTGCATATCACCAATATCGTTGTGCCCGAGGAGATCGAGACCTTGGAGAAACGTATCGACGAACTGACGCAAGAAAAACTTGCGGCAGCCAAGGCGCAAGACTACGAGAAGGCAGCCGGGCTGCGCGACGAAGTGGTGAAGGCGAAGGCGGCACTCGAGACTGCGAAATCGAAATGGGAAGAGAGCCTGAGCCAAGACCGTCAGGAAGTTGACGACGAGAAAGTGGCCGAAGTTGTGGCCTTGATGACAGGAGTGCCGACACAGCGCATAGCGCAGGCCGAAGGCGCCCGCCTCATCAAGATGGGCGAGACACTCCATGGTTCCGTGATAGGCCAGGACGAAGCCATCAAGAAAGTGGTGAAAGCCATACAGCGCAACCGCATAGGGCTCAAAGACCCGGAGAAGCCGATAGGCGTGTTCATGTTTCTCGGCCCCACCGGCGTAGGCAAGACCTTGCTTGCCAAGAAGCTCGCCGAATACCTCTTCGACAGCTCCGATGCGCTGATACGCGTAGACATGAGCGAGTTTATGGAGAAATTCACCGTGTCGCGCCTCGTGGGAGCTCCTCCGGGATATGTAGGCTACGAAGAGGGAGGCCAGCTCACCGAGAAAGTGCGCCGCAAGCCATACTCAGTGGTGCTTCTCGACGAGATAGAGAAAGCGCACCCCGACGTGTTCAACCTGCTGCTGCAGGTGATGGATGAAGGCCGTCTCACCGACTCGCTGGGCCGCAAGATCGACTTCAAGAACACGATACTTATCATGACGAGCAACATCGGATCGCGGCAGCTCAAAGACTTCGGCGGGGGCGTAGGCTTCAACACAGCAGAGGTCAGCAAAGAGCAGGCCCACGGCGTGATATCGAAGGCCCTCAACAAAGCCTTCTCGCCAGAGTTCCTGAACCGTGTGGACGACATAATAATGTTTGACAGCCTTGACCGCGAGGCGATATTCAACATCATCGACATAGAGCTGAAAGACTTCTTCGGCCGCGTCGAGAAACTTGGCTATCACCTCGACCTCAGCCGCGAGGCGCGCGACTTCATAGCCGACAAGGGCTACGACCGCCACTTCGGTGCAAGGCCGCTTAAACGCGCCATACAGAAATATCTGGAAGATGAGCTCGCCGAGCTGATGCTCACGCTCGGGGCTGACGGTCAGATAGGAGGCACCATAAAGGTAAGCTTCAAGGAGGGCGACAGCAAACTTACATTTGAATACGAGCCGGTGGGTTAAGGAGTCACACCGCCATAAAGCTAAAGGAGATTGGGGCATCCCATCCACACCCGAAGCAAAAGGATAGAAACAGGCGTGCAGAGAGAATCTGCGCGCCTGTTTTTGCTTGTAAACGCGCCTGTTTTTGCTTGTAAAATCGAATTATTTTTTGTAATTTTGTAGTCAGGATGCGTCAGGAGGGGAGCATTTGCGGCAATGCAGTGTAATGCACAGAGCAGCAAATGTATAACCAAGAGTAATCAGCAAAAATATAATGCAATCAGACGACAAGATTATTCCGATTAACATAGAATCGGAGATGAAAAGTGCCTATATCGACTATTCGATGTCGGTGATAGTGAGTCGAGCCCTGCCTGATGTGCGCGACGGCTTCAAGCCGGTGCACCGCAGGGTGCTCTTCGGCATGAACGAGCTTCACAACAGCTTTGCCGGCGACACCAAGAAGTCGGCACGCGTGGTGGGAGAAGTGATGGGTAAGTATCACCCTCACGGTGACTACTCAATCTATCTTACTATGGTGAGGTTGGCGCAGGAATGGTCATTGCGCTATCCGCTTGTGTTCGGCCAGGGAAACTTCGGTTCGATCGACGGTGACTCACCGGCAGCCATGCGTTACACCGAGGTGAAATTGGCCCGCATGGGAGAGGAGATGCTCCGCGACCTCGACAAGGAGACCGTGGACTTCGTGCCCAACTTCGACAACTCATTGATGGAGCCGGCAGTTCTGCCTACTCGCATCCCGAACCTGCTTGTGAACGGTGCGGCGGGTATCGCCGTGGGTATGGCCACCAATATGCCCCCACACAACCTGACCGAGGCACTCAACGCATCGATAGCCCTTGTAGATGACCCCGACATCACAATCGACGGTCTTATGGAGCATATCCAGGCGCCAGACTTCCCCACCGGGGGCGAGATATTCGGGCTCCAGGGAGTTCGCGACGCCTTTGAGACAGGCCGCGGGCGCATAGTGCTCCGCGCCAAGGCGGAGATCGAGACCGAGGGCAACCACGACGTGATTGTGGTGAGCGAGATACCCTATGGTGTGCTCAAGGGAGAGCTCGTGAAGTCAATCATGCAGATGGCCGAAGAGAAAAAGATCGAAGGTATAGCCGACGTCACCGACACCTCGGCACGCGGCAAGATACACATCGCCATAGACATAAAGAAAGAGGCCAACGCCAAGGTGGTGCTCAACAAGCTCTTCAAGCTGACTCAGTTGCAGACTTCGTTCAGCGTGAACAATGTTGCACTTGTCAACGGCAGGCCGCAGACACTCAACCTGAAGCAACTTCTAGAGGCCTTCGTGAGCCACAGGCGCGAGGTGGTGACACGCCGCACACGCTACGAGCTTCGCAAGGCTGAGGAGCGTGCCCATATACTGAAAGGCTTGATGATTGCCACTCAGAACATCGACGAGGTGATAGCAATCATCAGAGGCAGCCGCACCACCGACGAGGCCCAGCGCCGACTGTCGGAGCGCTTCGAGCTCGATGAAGTGCAGACCCGCGCCATAGTGGAGATGCGTCTTCGCCAGCTCACCGGCTTGGAGATCGAAAAACTGCGTGCCGAGTATGACGAGCTGATGAAGCAGATAGAATTCTACAACAAGATACTGAGCGACGACATGGTGCTCCGCGATGTGATAAAGAAAGAGCTCGAGGAGATCCGCGACAAATATGGCGACGAACGCCGCACGAAGATCAACCCCTTCTCCGGCGATTTCAACTCCGAGGACTTCTACAGCGACGACAAGATGATCATCACCATCTCGCACCTCGGCTACATAAAGCGCACACCGCTCAGCGAATTTCGCGCACAGCATCGCGGCGGCGTAGGCGCCAAGGGAAGCTCCACCCGCGATGAGGACTTCATAGAATACATCTACCCCGCCACCAACCACAACCATATGCTCTTCTTCACGCAAAAAGGACGTTGCTATTGGCTTAAGGTGTACGAGATACCGGAAGGTGCAAAGAACTCGAAGGGACGTGCCATACAGAACCTGCTGCAGATAGACCAGGACGACCGTGTGAATGCCTTCATACGCGTGAAAGGTTTGACCGACCCCGACTTCAACACGAGCCATAACCTGATATTCGCCACCAAGAAAGGAATAATAAAGAAGACACAGCTTTCGGCATACTCTCGTCCACGCGCCATAGGTGTGAACGCTATCATAATCCGCGAGGATGACGAGGTGATCGGCGTACGCCTCACCGACGGCAACTCAGAGGTGATCCTGGCCAACAAGGGTGGCCGCGCCATCCGCTTCAACGAGAAAGTGGTGCGCAGCATGGGCCGCGTGTCGACCGGCGTGAAAGGCATGACGCTCGACGACGACAACGATGAGGTGATCGGCATGATAACGATGAACGGAGAGCCGGGTGAAACTGTTATGGTAGTATCGGAAAACGGCTACGGCAAACGTTCGGCGCTCGATGACTACCGCATCACCAACCGTGGCGGCAAGGGTGTAAAGACACTCCAGATTACCGATAAGACCGGAGCATTGGTTGCCATCAAGAACGTCAACGACAGCAACGACCTGATGATTATCAACCAGAGCGGCGTGGCTTTGCGCGTGCCCGTGGCCGACATCAGGGTGATGGGTCGTGCCACACAGGGCGTGAAGCTGATTGACCTCGGCAAGCGTGGCGACACCATAGCCTCGGTATGTAAGGTCGATGCCGAACCCGAAGAAGTGGAAGATGAGGAGAACAACGATGCCACCGAAGGAGCTGTGATTGAAAACGCGGATGCAGCTGAAAACATGGACACCACTGACAGCGCGGATGCAGCTGACATCGTGGATGCAGCTGACGATTCAGACAGCGAGGCTTAAACCAGCGGAGGCATATAAAATCTAAGGAACAAACAACTTAAAATATAAACACTATGAAGAAGATTCTGGCAATCGCTCTCGGGGCTGCGACAGTAGTTTCGGTGAGCGCGCAGAAAGAGACAGTGGCACAGGCAGGCAAACTTGCCGGCAAGATCGACAAGATAGAGGAAGCACGTGCCCTCATCAAGCAGGCTGCTGAAAATGCAGAGACTGCCAACGACGTGAACACCTGGTATACAGCCGGCAAGATAGAGATGGCAGCCTTTGACGAGGCATTCAAGAAACGCGCCATCAATCCTAACGACGCATCGGCCGACCCCGTGGCCATGGGCACTGAGCTTGTGAACGCATACAACTATTTCCTCAAGGCCCTGCCCCTGGACTCCGTGCCTAACGCCAAGGGAGAAATCAAGCCCAAATATTCTAAAGATATGGTGGGCAAGCTGAACGGTCACCACAACGACTACTTCAACTATGGCGGCGAGCTTTTCAACAACAAGCACTACTACCCCGAAGCCTACAACGCGTTCATGATCTATGGCGACATGCCTTCGCAGCCTTGGGCAGCCAAGTCATTGAAGCAGGTGCCTGACTCAATGATAGCCCTCGCATATCACTATGCAGGTATCGGTGCATATTCGGGCGACGCCCTCGACGATGCCATCAAGGCATTTGAGAAGGCTCGCAAGGCCGGCATCACTGACCCGCAGAACTTCGTATACGAGATTGCAAGCTGGCAAAATGTGGCCCTGCGCGATTCCACAAAGGCAGACCTCGCCAAGAACAAGATTCAGGAGGCAGCAATGGCCGGCTACCAGAAGTTTGGCATTCAGAACCCGCTCTTCCTCAACAATCTTGTCAACTCCATGCTTATGGACGACAAGTATGACGATGCCATCGCAATCGTAGGCGAGCAGATTACAGCCAACCCCAACATGGCATTCCTCTATGGTCTGCGCGGCTACATCAATGACCGCAAGGGAGATGACAATGCTTCACTTGCCGATTACCGCAAGGCAGCATCGTTTGACGATGCCGACATCGAGACATTGAAGAACGCATCGAAGAAGATCTACACTACCGGCACCGTGATCTGGAACGGCATAGAGGGCCCGCAGCCCGAAAAACGTCAGGATGTCAAGACTAACTACTTCGAGGCTGCCAAGGCAATAGCAGAGCGTGCCAAGGCAATCGACCCGAACGACAGCGATGTGAACTACATCCTCGACAACATCAACTACGCCCTCGAAACCTATTTTTAAATAGGAGTTAGACAGAATTAGGAATTAGGAATAAGGAAAGAGGAATTAGGAATTTGCTCCGCGACTATTAATGCATCGCGACAATTCCTAATTCCTCTTTCCTAATACCTAATACCTAACACCTAACTCCTAATTATTTAGGCGTATTGCTGGATTTTTGAGAGGAGCACGTCGGCTGCCATCTCGCCGCTCTGACGCCACATCTCCTTGCCATCTTTATATACGATGAATGTCGGAATAGACTCTACCCTATTCTCCTCGGCGAGTTCCTTGTATTCGTCTATGTCAAACTGATACACACCCACCTTGCCCTCAAGAAGCTCGCGAATCTGCTGCACAATCGGCATCATGCGCTGGCAATGAGGACACCAGGAAGCGAAAAATTCAATCAATACTGTCTTGCCTGAATTGATAAGATCATTATAATCCATAATAAAATTTCAACAAAAAAATTAGTTAAACAAATCAACACTGCAGTTCCGCCTTATGCTTTAACCGCGCGTCATTGCGTCAGCCTGCACCACTCAGCGTCACTACATAAATAAAACACCACACAGTCGGCTATGGTTCATATCATATAATCGGTGGGAATGATATATCTCTATAAACGTCAGCGGCGCCTCCTTTCCCCCAGTGCGCGATGCAACGTCAAGCCACGCTGCTTCGCGCACTGGGGGAAAGGAGGCACCGCCGACGACCTAATCAGAAGAGCTGTTTGTTAGATTTCATCCAGGCATCGGTGCGCAAGCGCCATAGGAATATCGCCCCGCGGAAGCATAACTCCACAGCCATTGCAACCCACACACCCTTCAAGCCCAATATAGGAGCGAGCAGCGCAGCGAGCGAGAGTCTCACCACCCATATGCTGCCAAGATTCATACAGCTCGGCAGGAGCGTGTCGCCAGCACCGATAAAGACACCGTAGGCCACAATAGAGGCCGCGAACATCGGTTCGGCGAAAGACTCTATGCGGAGCACCTCGACTCCGGCTACCACAATCTCCTCCACCGGCGAGATAATGCCCATAAGCAAAGGAGCGCAAAAATACATGAACACACCCATGACCGACATCACCACTATGCCCGACCACACCGTGATATTGGCAAAACGCCGTGCGAGCTTGCGACGCGAAGCCCCGAGGCTCTGCCCCACGAGCGTGGTGGCGGCCTCAGCAATGCCATAACCGGGCATATAGCAGAGACTCTCGGCAGTCACGGCAAAGGCATTGGCAGCAATGGCAATCGTGCCGAGAGGGGCCACGATAGCCGTAATCAGCACCTGTGCCCCACACATGAGAAGATGCTCGCCACAAAGCGGAGTGCTGATCTTCACAGCCCGTTTCAGACAGCGCAGAGAGGTGCGCATACTCGCCGTGCTGCCGCGCAGGTTCAACTCCTTGTTGGCGCGGCAAAGATAAACAAACATCACCACGCCGGCCACAGTCTCGGCCAAAGCAGTGCCCAAGGCGGCCCCCGCCACCCCAAGCCCGGCACCGGGCGCACAAAACTCTACGCCCAACAAACCTACATGACGAGAAGGGAATATAAGAAGTGCATTAAATAGCACATCAAGCAGACACATCCCTACATTCACAAGACCGGGGAAGAGGGTATTGCCGCTGCACCGGAGCATTGCACCGGCGAGAAAATTAATCTGGAGCAGAGGCAAAGAGGCAGCGAAAATCAGGAAATATGCAGATGCGTCATCTACAATACTCTCGCCACCGCCGAGCCAATGGGGCAGATAACCGGCCAAAGCCAGACCAATGACGCAGAGGCAAAGACTGAAAGCGAGCGAAGGGATAATGGATTGCTTCAGCACCGCCTGAGCTCCGGCCTTGTCGGAGGCGCCGATACGGTTGGCCACCTGCACCGAAAAACCCATGGCGGCAGAAGAGCACAGACCCCAGAAAAGCCATGTAGAAGTAGACATAAGACCGATTGACGCAGAAGCATCAGCGCCGAGCGAACCCACCATGGCAGCATCGATATACTGCATGATGATGGTGGAGAGCTGGGCCACCATGGCCGGGAAACTGAGCACTGCAGTCAGCTTGAGCTGCTGCCCCATGGTCATCGGTTTGCCGTCGCGAATCAAAGAGAGGAGAGAGTCGCGAGAGGCCCCTGCACTCATCTTACCAATGGTTTTAGCACACCGGCAATGCGTTGCAGGCCATCGCGCAACAATGCCCTTGGACAGGCGAGATTGAGACGCAAGAAGTCGTCACCACCGGGACCATATATTGATCCGGGGCTCAACAGCACCTTGCCGACCTTTGCGAGACGCAGATCCAGTTCTTCCGACTTCATGCCCGTCGCCGAAATATTGAACCACATGAGATAAGTGGCCTGGAGCGGAGTGACGGTAAATTCAGGCAGTTCACGCGCAAAGAAATCGCGAGCCTCGAGATAATTCTGCCACAGATAAGCCCTAAGAGCCTCGAGCCATGGATAACCTTCATTGTAGGCTGCAATAAGGCCCACGACGCCGAAAGGATTCACGTCGCACACCTCATTGTCATTTATGGCACGGTCTATCTTGCGGTGCATCTCATCGTCGGCACATACTATGTTGGCAATCTGGAGGCCTGCGATGTTGAAAGCCTTGCTCGGCGAGCAGCATACCACACACTTCGCTTCAAACTCCTTGGATATGGAGGCGAAAGGGATATAATCGAGTCCATTGTAGGTAAGCTCGCAATGAATCTCATCGGAGACCACCACCACGTCGTAACGCATGCAAATCTCCCCCACCCTTGCCAACTCCTCGCGCGTCCAAAGGCGGCCGGCGGGATTGTGAGGGTTGCAGAGGAGCAGGATGCGTGCATCCGGGTCAGCGGCCTTGCGCTCCAGGTCATCGAAATCTATGGAGTAAGAGCCGTCATCGGCATTATAAAGGAGCTGATTGTCCGACATCTCGCAACCATTGTTGCGTATCGAAGAGAAAAAGCAATTATAGACCGGTGACTGCACAATCACCTTGCTTCCGGCCGGTGCGAGAGCCTTTATAATAGCAGAGATAGCCGGCACCACCCCCGAAGTATATATGACACTCCGGCGAGCCACATGCCAGCCATGATGCTTGAAAAACCAACTGTCTACCGCCTCATAATACTCCGCCGGAACCTGCGTATATCCGAACACGCCATGCTCCACGCGGCGGTGCAAAGCCTCGATGACGCAAGGGGCAGTCTTGAAATCCATGTCAGCCACCCACATCGGCAGAATATCATCGCTGCCCAGAGCATCCCACTTATAAGAATTGGTGTGTCGACGGTCGATTACCTCATCAAAATTGAAATCATTCATCATCAGAACACTATCCTCCCCTTCTTGGCTTGCTCGAGCATCTTCTTGCCCGGCATCAGATAAACCTCCAGGCGACGGTTTCGCGCACGGTTGGCCATTGAATTATTCTCCACAAGCGGCATGTCGTCGCCATAAGGGTAAGTGAAGAGATAAGTCGTGTCGGAACCATTCTCATCAAACCAATCGCCCACGGCATGCACACGCTCCTCCGTAAGCCGGTCGCGATATTGCGTGGAGCCGGTGTTGTCGGTATGCATCACGAGCAGCACACGATACATATCCGGATCCTTAAGATACCGCTTTAGCGGCGAGAGCAACGCCTCGGCGCCGGGACGCAGTTCCGTATCGTTGGGCGAGAAAAGCTTCGAGGCCGGTATTGTGACCAGGAGCACCTCCTTGTTGCGGTAAGTCTCCACCGTGCATTCACTCTTCTGGTTATAGTCGCGCGCGAAGAGACGGTTGCGGCCCTCCTTCTCCTGGAACTTGCGTATCAGCTCGGCGCTCTTCGCATCGAGCGGCACAGAATTTACCATCTCCGCGAAGCTGAGACTGTCGAGATCATCCTGAGGGTTTGCAGCCAGGACACCGGAAGGCGACCCAAGAGCGAACGCTGCGCAAAGCACCGCACCGCTTATCCAATTAGAAATCTTCGATTGATTCTTCATATTGCAATTCAGCTTTTACGATATCCTCGACATCGGCGGGGTCCATAAGCTGCTCGCCGGCACGGCGAAGCTCCTTGCGCACATAGGCCACAAGGTCTTCAAACTTAAGCTCCTCCTCGTCGGTAATATCTGCGTTTATACTGAGATAACCGTTGCGCTCATACCAGTCCCATATGGTATCAATCACATATAGTATGTCATCGTCGGTAAGCTCGGCATTCTTTTCGTCTGAGAGAGTGCCACGGATGAACTTTACGCATTCATCTTCGTCAAATTTCTTTATTTCTCCCATAGCTATTCTTATTTTGTCTTATTGTCATTTTGACATATTGTCATATTGACATATTGACATATTGACATATTGACATTTTGACATTTTGACTTATGCAGGTTTGCCTTACATCTCAATCAAGCCGTCGGGCAGCGAGGTGTGAATCAGCTTCGCGTCGGTGTCGATACCCTCTATAAACTCGTCGGCCACGGGAATCAGCACTGTGCCCCCATCGGGACGCTCCACCACGAAGAGCACGTTGGCGGTGGTGTCGTCGATATCGGTTACGGTGCCCACCTCGCCGAGATGACGATCCACGATTTTGAAGCCTACGAAATCGGCCACAATCTCATCTTCGGGCACATCATAATAATTCACGAGCTCGGAGCGCAGCGCATATACAGGTTTGTTCACAAACTGCTGAGCCATCTCCTGCGAGTCCACATCCTTGAGCTTTATGAGGCAAGACTCCGAACCTTTTGGGCGTACCGACTCGGCGTAGAAAGGCACGAAAATGCCATCCATCTCGACTATCAGGGGATTGCCGTCGGCGGCATAATCCTCATCCACATCGAGCAACGCGTTCAGCTCGCCCTTCAAGGCATGAGTTTTCTGAAACTTGCCAATCTCTATTATTTCATCTTTGGTAATCATAATCTACTCTTCTATTCTAATGATTTTCGCGCCCAATTTGTTGAGTCGGGAATCGATATTTTCATAACCACGGTCAATCTGGTCGATATTCTGAATTCGGCTCGTGCCCTTGGCCCCCATGGCGGCGATGAGCATCGCCACGCCGGCGCGTATGTCGGGCGATACCATGTCGGTGGCACGCAGGCAATTGAACTTGCCGGCACCTATCACCACAGCGCGGTGAGGGTCGCAGAGAATAATGCGTGCTCCCATGTCGAGTAGCTTGTCTACAAAGAATAAGCGGCTCTCAAACATCTTCTGGTGTATAATCACCGAGCCCACGGCTTGCGTAGCCACCACAAGCAGTATGCTGATAAGGTCGGGCGAAAGGCCGGGCCAGGGCGCATCTGCGATTGTCATTATCGAACCGTCGATAAACTGGTCCACGGTGTATATGTCGCGCTGGTCCACACGTATGTCGTCGCCCTCAATCTTCAGGTTGACACCGATACGCTCGAAGGCTGTGGGCATAAGGCCGAGTTCGCCGACGCGCACATCCTTGATGAGGAGGTTAGAGCCGGTCATGGCCGCCATGCCTATGAAACTGCCCACCTCAATCATATCAGGCAGGAGACGGTGGGTCGTGCCGCCCAGATACTCCACACCATCGATATTCAGGAGATTCGAGCCGATGCCCTCAATCTTGGCCCCCATGCTAACGAGCATGCGGCAAAGCTGCTGTATGTATGGCTCGCAGGCGGCATTATAGATAGTGGTGCGTCCCTTGGCGAGCACGGCCCCCATGATGATGTTGGCAGTGCCGGTGACTGAAGCCTCGTCGAGCAGCATATAGCAACCCTTGAGCCCCGACTCCGGAGCCAGGATTCGATAGGTGCGCGATTCGGAATCATAACCAAACTCCGCGCCGAGTTTCTGGAGTCCTGTGAAATGAGTGTCGAGGCGGCGTCGTCCTATCTTGTCGCCGCCCGGCTTCGGCATGATGGCCATGCCGAAACGAGCCACGAGCGGGCCCATCACCATGACAGAGCCGCGCAGTGACTGCGCCTTGCGCGCGTAAGCCTCACTCGAGATATACTCCATGTCGAGTTCGTCAGACTGAAACTCCACCTCCGAGGGTGTAATATAGCGCACCTTTACACCCATTTCGCCGAGCAGGCAAATCAGGTTGCGCACATCGGAGATTTCGGGAAGGTTAGAGATAACCACCTTCTCGGGGGTAAGCAAAGTGGCGCAAATCACCTCAAGGGCTTCATTTTTGGCGCCCTTGATATCTATCTGGCCATGCAGGGGATGTCCTCCCTCCACTATGAAGCTGCTCATTTTTTCTTGCGCTTTTTATTGTTTTGTTTAGGCTGGGGAATCTCCTTGAAATCATGGAGCGGATATTGTGTGGGATCGAGCTCAATGGCACCCTTTGAATACACTGCGAGGTCGCGCAAAATCTTGGCGTCGTTGACACCCTCCGGGTTATGCTGCACCATGAGTTTCTTCATATGATTAGCGAGCATAGAGACGAATTCATCTTTCTGCTCACCTTCGGGGAGTTCGGCCACCGAGGCGATCATCTTCTCTATATTCTTGCCATAATGACGGTAACGCATTGCCGAGGCCGTATATGGAAGGCGTTCGGGCTTGGGGTGCAGCTTCTCTGCTGTTATGACCTCGCAGGGAAAATCAATGTCGAGCTTGAAACGCGACAGGATATTTATCTGGTCCCAGATTTTGGAGTAATCCTTGCCCGGGCCCACGAGATCCGGAAACATCACAGCCATCGAGTCGGCAATGGCATAGGCGCAGGCGGTGCGTTCGTCGCGGTCGGGAATGTTTACACAATAGTCCACGAAGCCTTGGAAATGGCGTCCGTATTCGGGCAGGAGCGTCGGCTCCATGTCTGTATTATAAGGCAGCATTTTATGTGTTAAGTCTTAGTTATTAGTTATGAAGTGTTTTGACTCCGGTTTTTCAGCCTAAAGTCTTGAGCAGATTGCGTGGCTTGGTGGTCTGATAAGCCTTCAGATAGTTGGGGGTGGAGTATGCCACGTCGATAAAGTCGCCCTGGCGGAAGGCTTTTTCGGCGAGGGCGAGCATATCCTTGGCTTGGGGCAACAGGCCATCAACCCAATGCGCGTTGGGATGCTTGATGACCTCCTTTACCTTCTCCGCGCCGTCGCCCATGAAATAAAGCTGGCGGCCGGAGTCGAGCAGGTCCTTGAATGAATCTTCATTTATAATCATCGGCCCGGGGGCCACCACGGGGTTCAATGCGAAGTCGTAGGCTGCGGTGAACACCTCCATGCGGCGGGCATCGACCATAGGCACGAGAATCTCCTCGCCGGTCCAGGGTAGCGGACGAAACATAGCCTTGACGGCGATGGTCTGGAGAGTGTCGACACCGATTAGAGGCACACCGAGGCTGAAAGCGAGTCCCTTGGCGAGCGAGAGTCCTATACGCAAGCCGGTATAGCTGCCCGGGCCCATGCTTACGGCCACAGCGTCGAGAGGGATCTCGCGGCGCCGGAGTTCGGCCATGCAGCGTTCCACAAACGGAGCGAGACGGTTGGCATGCTGCATGCCCGAATCATCGTCGAGCTGCAACTCGAGCGCACCATTCATCGTAATGGCCACACTGCATATCTTGCCAGAGGTCTCAATGTTAAGAATTGTCATATCGGGTTATATCTGTTATCAATTATTTACTGGTGTTTGCGCATCATCTGCCGCGCCGATTGCTGCACATGCGGCACGAGCGCATCTTATGCCGTCTACTGCTGCCGATACGATGCCGCCGGCATAACCGGCACCCTCACCGGCCGGATATAGGCACGGCACGGCAGCAGACTGCAACGAGTCGGCATCGCGCACCACCCTGATAGGCGAAGAGGTGCGCGACTCGAGGCCAATCATCGTGGCCTCGTTGGTGAGGAAGCCGCGAGCCTTTGCCCCGAAATCCTCAAAACCTTTGCGCAGTCTCGAAGCGATGAACGGTGGGAGCAGAACGTTGAAATCAGCCGACTGCAAGCCCGGAGCGTAAGAGGTGGCCGGGATAGAGTCGGATGTGCGTTCCTTCACGAAATCGAGCATACGCTGAGCCGGGGCCACAATAGAGCAACCGGCAGCCTCAAACATGCGGCGTTCGAGCCATTCCTGCAAGGCCATCATCTCAAGAGGGCCTTCGTCGGCAAATTCCGGGAAATCGCCCGGGTGAATCTCCACCACCATGCCGGAATTGGCAAACCGGCCGGCACGTGCCGAGGCCGACATGCCGTTGACCACGAGTTCGCCATCGCGGCTACCCGCCGGCACCACCACGCCCCCGGGACACATGCAGAACGAATATACTCCACGGCCATCGGCTTGTGTGACGAAACTATATTCGGCAGCCGGAAGATAACGGCCCCGGCCACGCTTGTCGTGATACTGTATGCAGTCTATGAGGTGCTGCGGATGCTCGAGGCGCACGCCCACGGCAATCCCCTTGGCTTCCAACTCCACACCCCTCTCCGCGAGAAGACGGAAAGTGTCGTGAGCAGAATGGCCGGTGGCGAGAATCACAGCATCCGCTTCGATATCGCGTTCCTCACCATCGTGAGTCACCCTCACTCCTGAAGCACGGCCATCGCGGAGCAAAAGGTCGATGACCCGAGTCTCGAAATACACTTCGCCACCACACTCCATAATAGTGTGGCGCATAGCCTTTATGACATGCGGCAACCTGTCGCTGCCGATGTGGGGATGGGCATCGATGAGGATATCTTCGGAGGCGCCATGTTGCACAAATGCTTGAAGCACCTCCTCTATGTTGCCGCGCTTCTTGCTTCGGGTGAAGAGTTTGCCGTCGCTGTAGGCACCGGCGCCACCCTCGCCGAAACAATAGTTGGAATCGGGATTAACCGACTTGCGTCGGCTAATCTCGGCGATATCCATGCGCCGGGCGTCCACGTCGCGACCACGCTCCAGCACGATAGGGCGGCAACCGAGCTTTATGGCTTCGAGAGCCGCGAAGAGACCGGCCGGACCAGCCCCCACAATCGCAATGCGGGGCGCATCTGCCGATACCGTACGGTAGTCGACCGGGGCGAGCAGAGGCGCCACATGCGAGTCGTTGCCCGTGGCCACGCGCACCCTCACATTGAGCATCACAGGCAGTTTGCGGGCATCTACCGATTTGCGGACAATCCTCAAGTCGTTAATCTGCTTAACATTGATGTGCATCATGCGCGCCACCTCCCCGGCAAGCGCAGTCATGTCGCCACACCACTCAGGCTTTATTCGGATATTAATATCGGTCAGCAATGTTATGCTACTTTTGATTCAACCTACAAATTTACTTTTTTTTCTGCAAATCCGCAATTCTATTCGCCTACAATTTTTATAGGTCGCGCACAATTATGATTTCGGAGGAATTTAGGCGTTTCGTGCGTTTTGAAATAATGAGAGGATTGATTAATTTTGTAGAAGAGAGATTATGAACTCTAATCAAGATATGAACTCTAATCAAGATATGAAGGAGCAAGAAGAGAAAATAGGATTTCTGTTTGACCTCGACGGGGTGCTGATCGACAGCGAGAGAGAATACACCCGCATCTGGACCGAGATAGAGCAACGGTTTCCCACCGGCACCCCAAACTTCGCAATGAAGATAAAAGGGCAGACACTCCCCGAGATACTGAACTCAAACTTCAAGAAGGAGGACCATGAGCAGATTGTGGCAATGCTCAACGAAAAAGAGCAGAAAATGCGTTATCCATGGCTGCCCGGCGCAGAAAGGCTGCTTAAGGAGATTGCAGATGCCGGCTACGAGGCAGTGCTCGTGACGAGCAGCAACGACCTCAAGATGCAGCACCTCCGCGAAGAAAGACCCGAACTTGTGCCGCAGTTCAAGGATATCGTGACGGCCGATAAAATCAGCCGCTCCAAGCCAGACCCCGAAGGCTACCTGTTAGGGGCATCGATGCTCGGCGTGAACCCTCACCGATGTGTGGTGTTTGAGGACTCGAGACAAGGCATGGAAGCCGGCAGGAGCGCCGGTGCATACGTGGTGGGACTCACCACCACATTGCCCGCCTCCGACATAGAAAACCTCTGCGACAAGATAGTCAAAGACCTCTCGGAAGTGAACCTTAAAATGATTAAAGAACTTATTAATATGCAAAATGTATAAATTTTACAAAATGTATATTTCTAAATACATTTTCTAATTTTATACATTAAGCAAAGCTAAGAGCCCGTCTCATAAAAATTTTACCCATAGGGGCGGCTTATTTTTGAGCTGATT
>CAJTYC010000055.1 GCA_910584185.1 uncultured Muribaculaceae bacterium | reverse complement strand
AAAGAGTCAAGCCTGCCGAACAGCCACTTGACGCCTATTAGATGTTGAAGTTGGGCTAAAGTTTGTGATTGTCCAATAAACTGATAAACCTTATAAACTCATAAACCTCAAGTTTTCAAGTTGCAAAGCAACTTGCGAAACTTGAATCTGTAATAATAGTCAAGGCAGCACAACCTGAGATTTTTGAGAAGAAAAGTAAGTATGGGTTAATTGATCCTGCTATTGGTAAAGTGCTCGTTAAAGCTAAGTATGATACAATATTTCCTTTTGCAGGGCATTGCAGTAGGTGATAACTGCCTGTATTATATAAGTCCGCTCACCGATGAATCCTCCGATTTTTTAGTATTAACCAATCCGGAATATGGCCTTAAAGGAGTGGCATCCGGTAGCAGACAATTGTTGCCTTTCAGATTCACAAATATTCAGATTGACAAGAATGCCGGCACATATAATGGTGCTCCACTTTGGAAAATCAGCTTAACGCGTCATTCTACTATGACTGATACAACCTGCCATCATTGTCCGAATGAATCGGTGGTTAACTTGGTGACGTTGAACCAGAAGGCTGTTTCGTATTGAGTTATAGCACTTTGACGAAGACCTTGGGCTTGCATTTTTTGGCTCATTGAACCGGCTATCTTCTTTAAGTCTGCATTCTGACTTTGGTATATCTCCATTTTTTTGAGATTGTCAAGGTCGGGATGCAGCTTCTTTTTGTTTGCGTCTATTAGTCCGCGTGCTTCGGCACAGGCATCCTCAAAGAGAGAGTCGCCTACATTGTCAACTGTAATTATCGTGCTCGGTGCCTCCTCTGCGGGTTGCGAGGCTTGCGTAATCTGGGGTGCCGGTTCTGATACGTTGCTCCGGCTATCGATATCGGTTGCATCTTTATGTATCTCTGCTGTTTGAGACTTCATTCTTACACTGTCAGTCTGGTTTAGAGTGGCAGTTTGTTGCGGAGCATCGGACTGAGGTGTGTTGAGCAGATATAAATTTACGCACAGTGATAGCAGTGCAACGGCTGCAATGGCTGAAAGAGCATATTTTTGTACTCCCGCTTGCTTGCGTTTAAGCGCCTTTGTGACTTGCTCTATTGTGGGCCGTTCGTCGGGATTGATGCGTAGGCATCTCTTAGCTATGGCGTTTGCTATGCCCAATTCGCGTAATATTACCCCGAACGAATACACGTCGCTTCGGCTGTCACCGCAGCAGTCGTTGATCTGCTCAGGGGCACCGTAGGTGCGGGTGCCTCCGCTCTGCTTATAAGTGATGAAGTCACTGCCGTCGCCAAGTCCGAAGTCGATGAGCTTTAGGCGTTTCCGCTCCGGTATCACGATGATGTTGTCAGGCTTCAGGTCGCGGTGTGAAATCCCGCAGGAGTGAATATAACTGAGAGCTTCGGCCAATTGGATGGCAAGGTCCAACTTTTCGGAGGCTTTTAATCTTTGACTTTCAAGAAGCTCCGACAAGGTGGCACCCTGTATGTATTCCATCACAATGCAGAGTCCGGTCGCGCTATTCTCTTCAATATCCCATACGCGCACCACACTTTCTGAGTCGAGCGTTACCAACAGCTCAAACTCCTTGCGCAAAAGCTGCCTGAACTCCGGTTTGCTGCGATAGGCCGGCGACAAACCTTTAAGCATGAACCTGCGGCCATTTCTTGTGGTCAGCCAGAGCATGCTGAACCCATGCTCGGCATATGGGGTCAAGAGCATGGATGCATCGTCACTACCGATAGGAGTCAATATGGAGTTGGAAATGTCAGACACGACGATAGGTGGAGCTTTATGAGTAGGGTTTCTATGCAAAGATAATCTTTTATATAAGATAGGCACGACTTGCGGTCGCGCCTATCTTTTTAATTTTACGGAATCAATATGTCACTTCGAGAAGCCACGCAGGCGGAGCAGCGCCTTGGTGTCAGGATTGTGACCGCGGAAGCGCTTGAAGAGCACCATGGCATCTTCAGTGTCACCGGCCTCGAGGATGTTCTTCTTGAAGCTGGCGGCAGTCTTCTTGTCGAAGATGCCCTTCTCCTGGAAGAGCTCCCATGCGTCAGCTTCAAGCACCTGAGCCCAAAGATAAGTATAGTAGCCCGAAGCATAACCGTCATCACCGAAGATATGCTTGAAGTAGGGTGAACGGTAACGGAATGTAATCTCCTCAGGCATACCGATCTTCTCGGCTACCATCACCTCGAAAGCTTTCGGGTCTGCTACCTCTGCCTGTTGGCCATACATCATGTCGAGAAGGGCGGCACCTGCCAGCTCGGTTGTCATGAAGCCCTGATTGAACTTACCGGCCTCCACAATCTTCTTTACCATCTCGTCGGGAATAACCTCCCCGGTCTTGTAGTGACGGGCATAACCTTTCAGCACCTCAGGTGAGAAAGCCCAGTGCTCATTTATCTGAGAGCACATCTCCACATAGTCGCGGTCCACGTTGGTTCCGGCCAATGACTTGTAGGGGGCAGTTGTCAGCATGCCCTGAAGTGCGTGACCGAACTCATGGAACATGGTCTCAACCTCGTCGGCTGTAAGAAGAGCCGGAGCGTCGGCAGTGGGGCGGGAGAAGTTGCCCACATTATATACGATGGGACGCTTGTAGGTGCCGTCGCCATAGAGACCTGCACTCTGCATCTGCTCCATCCATGCGCCCTGGCGCTTGGTATCGCGGGGGAAGTAGTCGCACATCCACACAGCCACATGCTCCCCGGTCTTTGCGTCGACCACATCATACACCTTCATATCCTCAATATATTTCGGTGCGTCGGGCATCTCCACAAACTTCACGCCGTAGAGTTTCTCAGTGGTGTCAAACACGCCCTTAAGCACGTTGTCGAGTGCGAAGTAGGGGCGGGTGGCAGCCTCATCGAGGTCAAACTTCTGTTTCTTCACCTTGTCGGCATAGTAATAATAGTCGTAAGGTGCGATCTTGAAGCCGCCGCCATGAGCGTCAACATATGCCTGCATATCCTTGACTTCCTCCTTGCTGCGTGCCACAGCCGGCTCAAACACCTGCATGAGAAGTTCGCTGGCAGCTTCGGGAGTCTTCGCCATAACGCGCGAGGTCATCATCTGCGCGAATGTGTTGAAGCCCATAAGTTTCGCTTTCTCGTCGCGAAGCTTTACAATCTTGCTGATTACCGGTAGGTTGGAGTTTTCGCCATAGCTTGCCAAGTTGGTGTAGCCTTCATATATGGCTTTGCGCAGTCCACGTGAGTCGGCATACTGGAGCACCGGCAGGCGGCTCGGTGCATGGAGTGTGAACACCCACATGTCGCTGAGTCCACGGGCCTTGGCTTCATCGGCGGCCTGGTCGATCGATGACTGCGGCAGACCTGCAAGTTCCTCCTTGTCGTATACGATCACTGCAAACTGGTTGGTGGCGTTAAGCAGGTTGCGGTTGAACTGTATGAAGAGCTTCGAAAGCTCGTTGTTGATTTTTACGAGTTGCTCCTTCTTGTCGGCCGGCAGGGCTGCGCCTTGTTCGGCAAACTGGCGGTAATACTTCTCTACAACTCGCTTCTGCACCGGTGTGAGACCCTGCTTGTCGCGGTTTTCATATACCTGCTGTATGCGCTGAAACAGGAGGTCGTTGAGCATAAGCTTGTTGTTGGCATCATTGAGCAGAGGTATAGCCTCTTCCGACATGGCTGCAAACTCCGGTGTTGACATGGCCTCCATGTAATGATAGAACACACCGCTCACGCGCTCCAGGATAGGGGAGAGGTTCTCGAGCGGGAGGATAGTGTTGTCGAAATCGGGCACGGCGCGGTTGCGCACGATGTTCATGATAGCCTCATCCTGCTCCGCTATGCCGGCCTTGATGGCCGGTATGAAGTCGGAAGTTTCGATGCGGTCGAACGGCGCGATTTCATACTTCGTGTCGTATGGCTTCAGAAACGGGTTCTCGCGTTCAGCCATGGCCGACATGCTTGGAGCGGCCAAAGCCAATGCAACGGCCGCAGTGAGTGTGATTTTCTTCATATACTCTCATTTAGTGTGAATTATTTTTTTTGATACTGTAATCAAGCAGTTTCCCATGCGCTTAGGTTACGGAGTTCGGCACTGAAAATGGCCCCTACTTTGATTATTTGGCGTGAGTCCTCCGCGAATGGGCGTGCATATCCACGTTCCGCTATTTGTTTCAACGCATCTTCGGGTGTTCCTGTGGTCTTGAACTCCATGACGTAAATATATTTTGAAGTTTTCACTACAAGGTCGATGCGCCCGGTGTTGACATGCTTTCCCACTTCAATATAAATGCCCAGCATTGTGAATATTATGAACATCACATTGCGGAACTCCGCCTCATAATTGAAGTCCTGAACCTCTGCGTACGGGATTGCTGCAAACAGGCTCTGCACGGTGCACATAAAGTCATCCACGTTGCCCGATTCAATGTCGTGATACAAATTCTTGGCAAAGTATTGCCGGTCTTCTTCTAAACCAAGAAAAAGTGACATGAGGGAGTCCATGAACCCACGTTTTACCTCATCGTTGGGATATGTCAGCGTCGCAGTGTTGAACATCGAGTTGAAATCCTTGATTGTAAGATATCCGCTTTGATACAACAGAGGGATTGGATCGCTTTGATAAGAAGTTATGTCTTTGAGTTTTGAGACAGGCACCTCTATGCCGTCAGTGTTCCATAAGTTGAAACGTTTGCGTTTCAAGAGTTCGATTAGATAGGTAGGTGTGCCTGATTCAAACCAGTAATCGCTGATTTGCGAGCTCTCTAAGGCGTTGAGAAGGCTGAAAGGATTGAAAACCTTTTCAGACTCTTCCTCGCTGAATCGATAGCCGTCATATGCACGCTTAAGCAATTGGACTGTTCGGTCTGACGGCTCATTTAATTTACGAGAAAGACACTCGATGCCCTGATTAAAATACTTGAGAAGTTCGGTGTGCGTAACCCCGCATATGGAGGCATATCTTACGTCCATCGACAAGTCTTTCAGATTATTCAAGTCGCTGAACACGCTCATCTTGCCCAACCTTGTCACGCCTGTAAGCATTGCGAACCGTATATGTTCATCGCAGGTCTTGAGCACACCGTAGAATGGTTTCAGCTCTGCACGATAACGGTCCTGAAGCTCTTCGTTGTCCATGGCACTGAGTAACGGTTTCTCATACTCATCTACAAGTATCACCACTTTCTCACCGGTCTTTTTGTGGGCTGATTCTACAAGATAAAGGAATCTGATTGCAGGATCTTTGGCGTCTGACATTCTTCCATATATCGCTTCGTAATCCTCGAGTCTTGAGGTCAGTAAATTTCTGAGCCCGTCGGGCGACTGATACTCACCGATGTTCATGTCAAAGTGGAGCACAGGATATTCTTTACATTCTTTTTCAAGAGAATAGATGTCCAGGCCGTGAAACAGTTCTCGGTGACCTGCAAAATATTCATGAATGGTGGAGAGCAGCAAACTTTTGCCGAACCGCCGGGGACGGCTCAGAAAGTAATAGCCATTGCCTTGTGCCAGCTGATGCACAAAGGCAGTCTTGTCTACATATAAATACCCCTCTTCAATTAGCTTCGCAAACGACTGGATGCCAATCGGATATTTTGTGGTGTATTTGCTATGATTTGCTGTCGAATTCTCCATCTTAGACTATTTTGAGCAAATATACACATTAAGATTGAGAAAACCAAACGTGGCTGCGGAAGCCTTTATCTCCTCTCTGTCTCAGGTGTGGATTCGTCGGTAAACTCGAAGGTGGCGACAAGGGGGTAGTGGTCTGAGAATTTCACTGTGCCTTTCTCTACGTCGAGGGCCTTCAGCGGGCCGCGGTAGAAGATGTGGTCGAGATGGAACCAGAACTTGTGGGCGTTGAAGGTTATCATCGGCCCGAAGCCTGTCTCTACATAGGCATCGTGGAGGTCGTCTCCCTTGAGAAGACGGTATGCGTATGACTCCGGCACGTCGTTGAAGTCTCCGGATATCAGCGTGGCGCCCTTCATGCGGTCGATGGTGTTGCGCAATATCTGCACATCGTTGCGCCGCTTCTGGAATCCGTTGCGCAGTTTCTGATGCAATGAACCCTGCATGGAGAAGATGTTTTTCGACAGCGCCTTTACCGATTCTATCGATGTGGCGTTGTTGATGTCCTGGCATTCGTCTGATGAGAGCATGAACGATTGCAGATGCACGTTTATGAGCACCATCTTGTGGCCCTTGATGTTGAACTTGAAGAATGAGTAGCGCCGCTTGTCAAAGTTGCCATCTATATAATTGTAGCCGTTCTCAAAGATAACCGGATATTTTGAGAAGACTTTCATGTCGTTGGCCGGGTCGCCCACGAAGTAGGGATATGTCTTAAGCAGCCGCTCTTTCTGCTCTTCGGTCATGCCGGTCACTTCGTCAGGCTCCAGTCGCACGAGCTCCTGCACATTGATTATGTCCACGCCTGAGTTGATAAGATACTCTATGGTGCGGTTGGCCGTGCTGTCCTTACCCTCCTGGTCCCAGCCATGTATCATGTTATAGGTCATGAATGTGAACTTGGTGGCATCGGGGTCTCCCTCCTTGCTTCCCGACAACGGGCTGACAGTGCTGATAGGGCCCCAGGAGGCAATCAAGGCCAATACCCCTATGCCTCCCACGAAGTAGCGGCCACATACAAACCAAATTACCGTCACAGCAAGAGTCACCATGGCCAGATAAGGCAGCACGAGCACCAATATGGCCGGAAACGTGAATATCTCCGTGTCAAATCGTCCGCCATAGGCCGACAGGATTGTCAAGGCGAAAAGCAGCAGCGATGCCACTGTGGCGGCTATACGCAATATGGGTTTGATTACCGGTAGAAACATGTTCGTTTTATTGTTTAGTCAGTTATTTATGTAACTCATAAGTGCTTATGCTGATGTTGCCTTATGCCTCATAACTAATAACTGTGCCTTATGACTTATTATTGATTACGGTGGAGAGGTAGTTGAGCTCTGACTTTTCGCGGTCGGTGAGTGAGTCGAAGCCCGAGATTCTGATTTTATCGAGTAGCTGGTCGAGCCGGTCATTCAGTTCCTGCTGTGTCGGCATCGCATTGCGCACGCGTCGCGAGCTGCGCACTTGCGTGGCTTTGCTCTTGGAGTCATGGAGAGCACGTGCTATCCATCTGTATGAGAGTCCGGCCACGATGCCTCCCAAGTGTGCGCATTGCGTAGGGATTGCCACCGATCCGGCCAACAGTGTGAGCAGCACGCACACGAGAGTTACCCACTTCAGTTTCACTTCTCCTATAAGAAACAGGTTTAATGTCCGATTGGGCATGCGCATGGCCGTATAGCACATTATGCAGAGCACTGCCGCCGATGAGCCTGTCAGGTAACTGCCCGGACCATAGCCGGTGAGTATCGCTGAGGCGATATAGGCTATGCCACCGGCCATGCCTCCTGTCAGGAAGAGCCATGTGATGCGGTTGTCTCTCTCCACATCTGCTAACATCTTGCCAAACCAGAATAACCACAACATGTTGAAGAGCAGATGCAGCGGCGAGAAGTGTACGAACATGTAGCTCGCGAGTGTCCAAGGGTGAGTGGCAAACGCGTATGCATCGGAGGGGAGTGCAAAAAGCGAATAGAGCAGACGGCTGTCGGCATGCGCCAAGTGCATGGCCAGCATTGCCACCCACAGTGCCAATGCGGCGGCCACGTTGGTCAGAAGCAGCCGGGTGAGATTGCGGCTGCCGCATATGCCCGACATCCTATCAAAAAAAGCCGTTGCCGCCATGCAATGTGCCTTTATGTTTCCAATAGAGCAGCAATATAAGCCCAAACAGGAGTCCGCCGAGGTGAGCGAAGTGTGCGATGGTGCCACCACCTCCCACACCGAGGAAGAACTCAAGCACCGCATAGCCTATCACCATATACTTGGCCTTGATTGGCACCGGAATGAAGAAGAGATAGAGCGGCATGTTGGGAAATGTCATGGCGAAGCCCAAGAGCAAGCCGAATATGGCGCCGGAGGCACCTACGGTCATCATCATATTTTTTGACGCAGCTATGCCGGCCATGAATTGCGGGTCGCCGGTGGCTACAGCCTGGTCCACTATCCCTTTCATCGTGTCGTAGGTAAGACCGTTCATCTTCGCGATTTCGGATATGTAGTCATGCTGGAAAGTCAGCGCCCATACCCCCTCTTGTACGAGGGCAGCGCCGATGCCGCACACCATGTAAAACACGAAAAACTTACGCGACCCCCATACCTGCTCCAATATGCGACCGAACATCCAGAGTGTGAACATATTGAAGATGATGTGCAACGGGTTGTGCAGATCGTGCAGAAACATGTATGTGATAATCTGCACAGGGTTGAACTCGGTGCCCCCTATCATGTGCAGGCCAAGATGCGACTGGAGCCATGCGCCGAGCGACGGCAATATCATGCCCATGCCCCAGATTATGAAGTTTACTATAAGCAGGTTCTTGGTTACCGGAGGTATGCTCCGGAATCTTTCACTTATACTCATACCTATTTTATGTGTTACTCTATAATAATTATTAACGCTGATGTTGGTTTTTAAGTATTACCGCAACCAATTATTCCACTCGCTTGTTGGGATGCGGGCGATATATGGACGATACGTGGACTTTCAGCTCATATGTGAGTTGATATGCCCCAGTATGGCGCAATTGACATGTTATTTTGACGCGTTTATCTGTTTTTATTGACTTTTTTTAAGAAAGGTGGCATTTTAATTTGTTATTCAGACATAAATAACTATATTTGTGGAATATTTGTAAAAAGATGGCGGAGGGTGTTTCGCGTTTCGCAATTTTTTGATGCAATAGATTCCACAAAGACTCGTAAAAAAGTTTCAAAACACATAAAACATTTAATTATGAACAAGACAGATTTAGTAAACGAGATAGCAGCCAAGGCATCTCTCAACAAGGTTGACGCCAAGAAGGCTCTCGACGCAGTGCTCGAATCAATCGCACAGGCACTCGCCAACGACGACAAGGTTCAGCTCATCGGCTTCGGCACATTCGCAATGGTAGAAAAGCCCGAGCGCACCGGCCTGAATCCCCGCACCAAGGAGAAAATCGTGATCCCGGCACGCAAGGTAGTGAAATTCAAGGCTGCCGACAGCCTCGGCAAATAATTGCCGTAGACTGCACCACCCACCTACGGCTGGGTGCATACACAAAACCGACAAAGGGATGTAGACTTTTCTACATCCCTTTGTCGTGTTTTGGTGTTTGTTTTATGTCAGATTATTTCACGCGGTCAATTTTCCAATCGGATACAGTGCGAGTTTTGGGTGATAAGTTTATGCCTATCAATATCTTTTCGCGTGGATCTGCTCCATATTTGTCGGCATATCCTTTATCGTGGATTTGAGCTATTGCCTCTTCTGCACTTTTCCCTACTTTCAGTTCCAGAATGTATACGAATTGGGGTGTCTGGATTTCAACATCACTTCGGCCTTGTGAACTGTGCACCTCTGTTGTGGCTTTAAACCCGAGCATGTTGATGAATATTGTCAAGATGTTCTGAAAATGCACCTCTTTTTGACTTTCGCTTTCTGATCCTAACAGCGCAAACAAACTTTTCATTCTTATCATGAACTCATCAGCATCTCCTAAGGCAAGGTCTCGTATGAAATTCTGTAAGCTGAATTCGCTTGCGTTGGCCGATGGGCGAAAGAAATGGTTGGCGAGCGACCTCCAGAAACCATTGGATACTTCCTTATTGGGAAAGCCGAGTATATAACTTTCTGTCATCTCTTCATATCCCTTTATGGTAAGGTAGCCCGATTGGTAAAGAAGTGGCACTATGTCGAGTGAAGTGTCGGTTAAGTCACTAAGCTCTTCTTTGGTCCGCAATGACCCCTCAAGCTTGCCGAGAGTGTAATTGTTGCACTCTATCAGTTTTATCAAATAACTTGGCGAACCGGATGCAAACCAGTAGCCTCCAAGTTCATTGTCTGCAAATGCATTTAACGTGCTGAACGGGTTGTATATGTCGGCGCCCTTGCGAGCAAAATGGTAACCGTCATAATATGATTTGAATGCATCTGCTGCTTCTATCTCAGTTATGCCGTTTGCTTGTGAGAAGTTAATCAAGGATGCCTGAAAATTTTTATGAAATTCCAGTTCGGTTATGCCACAAATATCGTTGTATTCCGGAAGCAATGATATATCTTTAAGATTGTTTAGCCCACTGAACACAGAAACCTTGGCAAACTTTGTCACGCCTGTCAGCATTGCAAACCGTATATGTTCGTCACACTCCTTGAGTACAGAGTAGAATCCGCGAAGACGAGACCTCATGGTATCGTTTAGTGAGGTGTCGTGAAGAGTGTCGAGCAGCGGCTTGTCATATTCATCAATCAGCACTACTACCTTGTTGCCATGTTGCATATGTGCGGCGGTAATAAGGCGCCTGAACCTGTCACCAATCTCAGGAGAATCTGAACCACCATATATTTTCTCATAGTCTTCAAGATAGGAGCAAATCTTATTTTCAAGCACCCGGGGGTGCTCATAGCTCGCTGCGCTCAAGTCAAATCTAAGCACAGGGTGCATGTCCCATTCACTCTCATGCTCGCATATCGCCAACCCCTCAAACAATTCTTTCTTTCCTTCAAAATATGATTGGAGTGTAGAAAGCAGCAAACTTTTGCCGAATCTGCGTGGACGACTCAGAAAAACATATTTGGAGTTGTTGGCAAGTTTATATACTTCGGCAGTCTTGTCTACATAGAGATAACCTCCTCCGATAATCTCGGAAAAGGTTTGTATGCCAATCGGATATTTAATTGTCTTTTGCATAAGATAAAAGTGTCTCACTTGCAAATATAACGATTATAAGACGTTCTTGCAAACTTACGTCCCATCTTATAAAAATATTAGCGCAAGGCGAGCACCTGACGATACATCACCTTCTCCGACGAGCGGATGTCGCGGATACGGTCAAGCAGCTCACGCCAGTAAGCGCAGCCGCCGTTGCCTTTCAACCGCTCATCGTCCATTGTGAACCCCTTGATGATATATTCCGTCAACCGTTCCGTAGCCCACCGCCGGAAATGCGTGGCGATAACCGAACCGTCTCGTCGGTAAACTCCACCTCAATGCGAGTCTCACCATCCTCACCCTGATATATTATTATCTGGTTATTCTCGTCTATATTTGTTACTGTTGTGATAACATGTTGAATTCAATTCATAAAAATAATAGGTCGCGCACAGAGTATATGTGTATTTTAAGTGATTTAATTTTGGTTGAGATTCAGACCCCTTTATGACTCTGCATTGTCAAGCAACATTTGATATAGGGCCACAGGGCCGAGATGCCATAATTTCGTTTCCTCCTTTTCGAGAGCCTTGTATGTCGCGGATTTATATATGCGTTTCAATGCCTCCTTGATGGAGACTCCGAAATCGGCAGCATACATCATGGCCATTTTGCTCACTTTCCCCGGCAATATTAGGTATATATTTTTGTCTGTTATCTGTCCTATCATTTTATCACCTCCTTTGCTTCAATAAATGTTATTGTCGGCAATGCGTTTTCGGTATGAAGCAGTATCTGATTAACAAGCTTGTAGGTTTTGAGTTCAACAATAAGTTGCTCCTTATTTAATAGACCGCTCTCATAAAAAGCAAACGCTGCATATACATTGTCATTGGCAACTGGACCCTTCACTATATCATATTCATGTGTGTAGTCCCTATTCATGCGGTTTGCCATTACAAAATCTACCCAGTCAGCGGACGCTTTGGGGAAATCAAGTACATTGAGATTAACCTCCAATTCTGGGTCATAATTGTAAACATTGACAAAACCCCTTCTCAAGTTTCCCTTAAACTTGTTCCTAACCCATTTCTCAGCTTGCTCGTGAGACGAAGTCAGGTAGAATCCAGCTCCATAGTCAAGCGTGCGGTTCGGTTCCGAATCTCAGGCTTATCTACTATTTCCAGACTTCCGTGATAGAGTATCATTGTTGGTTTTCTTTATGGGTTGATAAATATTCCTCAATGTCAGCGAGAATCCAATGGTGACTCTGAGTATGGATCACATCATAGTTCTCTTCCAAATAGTCCAGTGCACCTGACCCTGACAATACAGTCGAAGCCTCATTTCCCGATAAAGAATGGGCATTCTTATATATTTCAACGCAAAATGCGAGGAAATATGCAATATCTTCTTTTCCCTTAAATTCCATATCCATTTGAATCTTGTGTTTTAGATACATGAACTATATAATTTCGACAATTACCTTGATGTTAAGATGAGAGGCTATGGCGAGAATCAACTGCTCTGGTGCCCACCGCCGGAAATGCGTGGCGATAACCGAACGAATCCTATAACCCAGCGATATAATCATGTCGAGATTATAGAAAGGGATCTCACGCGACACTTGACGATTGCCCTCTTGTCGAACCTGTAAGAAATTCTTACAGGTTGCCTCCTCCTCCAATTCGCCATCAGCATATATATTCTTAATATGCTGAACAATATTAGGTCGAGTAGTCTGATACAGCTCCGCCATCTGCTGTTGCGACAACCAAACCGTCTCGTCGGTAAACTCCACCTCAATGCGAGTCTCACCATCTTCGCCCTGATATATTATTATCTGGTTATTCTCGTCCATATTTGTTGCTTAGTATCAACTTGCGAAAAGGTAGCCGCCGTTTTGAGAAGCACGGGAGATGAATTGATTACATAGAATTTCATTTTTCTCCTGTAATGTTGTCTTGTCGTAGCAGTTCGGTAACGTTTTATCAAGAGTATCACCAACGAAATGTAAAAAGGTAGTTTTCTTTTGCGAATCTTTATACCAATCTATAGTGAAAAGAATATCTTGATTGGCTTTTAGCTTTGTCAACAAGTCGCGGGCGGCAGCTTTCACTTTAACGATATCATCTTTTGATAGATTTTCCTTACGGAGAATATCGAATACTTCAAGTTCTTCTTCGGTAAGCCCTTCCTCAGAGGCGCGACGTTGTTCAGCCGACATGCGAGTGAGCAGTTCCATTAGCTCTTTAAACGCCTCCTCCGATTCAGTGCTACCAGCGTTATAGCGGTCTATTATCCTCTGAAACTCCTCAGCAAAGGTGCGACGCACGCTGTTTTGATTGAGCATAGCATCGAGCTTTTGCGAAATGAAATCTTCAAGATCAGCGATCTCGAGAGCCTTGCATTTTGATTCGCCGTATTGTTCGCGGAGTTTGTCAATATCAAGACGGCTAAGGTCAATTTCTCCAAACTCCTTGATGGTGTATTCTCTATTGTCAGCTGGACCGTCACCTTTCGGCACAATACTCTGATTGAGTAAATCCTTGATGCGGCGGCGAGCTGAATCAAGGTTGCCGCGGTCTACTGAGTTATCCATAACCTGTCGTAGGTAATGGAGAACCTCGGCCATAACAAATTCCTCTTTTATGCTGATTATGTCGGGCAGACATTCATCATAAATTTGTGAAATAGTGTTGTCAAACACAGAGAATCGAGCCTTGCGCTCAATCGGATTTATGAGGATGTTGGCGTATTGGTCAAAGAGGGAGATTTGGTTGAAGGCTTTGTTGAGGTCGAGTATTTTATGTAAATCGACATCAATGCTGCGGCACCATTCCACGCATTGAGAAATGGTAGCACGAAGATGAGTGTATAACTCATCGAGTGTCAAGGCCGCAGGAGTATTACCACTGGGGGTGTTAGTTCCGGGATTATCGGTTTCTTCCTCATCTCCATCCCCTTGCGCATCTCCATAGGTGGCAAACGCCTTTTTCAGACTGCCGAAAATATTGCAGTATGAAATAATCTGTCCGCAAGATTTCTCGCGTCCAAGCACATCGGGAGTTGAGCATCTGCGATTGGCACGTGCGATTGTCTGCATAAGGTTTTGCCCTGCGAGTGGCTTATCCATATAAAGGGTTGACACCATTGGCGAGTCGAAGCCTGTGAGCCACATTGAGCAGACAAACACGATGCGGAGAGGATTGTTTTCATCGCGAAACAAGTCTTGCAGTTCCTGTCCTTCTTCGTTTACATCGTTCATGCGGTCGCGATGTGGACGAAGGTTAAGACCTTCGGCAGCGAAGCGCTCATCGTCACCTTGGTTTGTACTGACGACAACAGCCATATCGGTTGAGCGCATCCAATCGCGTATTTTCAGTTTTGTCTGAAACTCCGCAGATGCTGGATTAAGCGTAATAAGCTCATGGTTGATGTCAGAAATTTTTTGCTGCCATTTGGCAGTGACAAGGTCATACATCCTAACTGCAGTAAAGCGGTCAACGCTTACCACCATAGCTTTGCCTAGATAGCCACGGTTGATGATATGATTTACTATATCATCGGCTATCTTGTTAAGTCGAGCCGGGCGGCGAAGAATTTCAAGCTCCTTGGCATATTCGCGTTCGAGGCGTTGACGGCTATCATCATCAAGTTCCTCATCTTGAAGAATGTTGATGAAGTCGGCACTGAAAGTCGGGTTTTCATTCTGCACCTCAGGCAGGTGGTTGCGGTAAGTGAGGCGCACGGTGGCCTCATCTTGCACTGCCTGACTGAAGTTATATTCGCTGACAGTCTCGCCAAACCATTTGTTTGTAAGTTTTTTACTGCCGAATAGCGGTGTGCCCGTAAATGCCATATATTTGGCATTCGGCAAACCTGCCCTAAGGTTTTCTGCAAGCGACTTGTATTGTGTGCGGTGAGCCTCGTCAATAAACACAATAATATCATCGCGCTCAGAAAGAACGGGGAATTTCTTGCGCTTATCGTATCGGAATTTTTGGATGAGAGTAAAGATTATACGATGGTCTTCCTTTTCAAGCATGGTGCGCAGACGTTCGCTTGTCTTGGGTTGACAATCTTCCTCAGCGCTCATGAAGCCACTGTGCAAGAAGTTGCGGTAAATTTGGCTGTCGAGGTCTTCACGGTCGGTTATGATAAGGAACGTAAAATTGCCGGGGAAGCGATTCTTAAGCAAACGCGCGAGATAGACCATTGAAAAACTCTTGCCGCTGCCTTGGGTGTGCCAAAACACGCCCAATTTGCCACGGTCTTCCTCACGAGGTGAGCCGCAGAGATATTTATATCGCTCGACGGCTCGGTTCACTCCGAGGAATTGATGGTTTTTGGCACATATCTTTTTAGTGCCGTTGTAAAAAAGGATATAGTTGTGGATGTAATCAAGCAAGTTTTCCTTTTTCAACAACGTGCGAGCCATTACATCAAGGCTGATTTTCTCATCCTCAATTTCTTGCTTATTGATTTTATCCTCCTCCGAGGCTCTGAACCAAGGAGCAAAATACGTCCAATCTGCAAAGGTGGCACCAACGCGAGTTTGCAAGCCATTGCTTGCAACAAGCACTGCGTTATAAGCCATGAGTTGCGGAATGGCCGTTTTATACCTCGTCAAGTTATCGTCATATGCTCGTTTTACGGGAATATTGCTGTCTTTAAGTTCGATAGTAATCAACGGTATACCATTGACGTAAATTATTACATCGGGGCGCAGACGGTAAATATCGCCTTGAATCCATAGTTGATTGACGACATCAAACTGATTGCTTGTCGGATTCTCCCAGTCTATGTATTGAATAGTTCGTTGCTCACGTTTTCCGTTGGCATGAAGTACGTTAATCTTGAACCCGTTGATGATTCGTGAAAGAATCGTGGCATTAAGAGAAGCCGGGTCAGAGTGCAAGTCTATATCATTGAGTGCGGCCATAGCCGTATTCACATCTGAATCATCGAAACCTTGTGGACGGTCAGTTGCCGAAGCATTTATACGCTTAACCTCGCGGCGGAGTACATCAAGATTCAGCACACCTCGCTCCGAACTGCGATGCAAATGGTCGGTCACATAGCAGTTGAAATGATTGTTGTAACCCAATTCGTTGAGGCATACATCAATCAGTTCTCGTTCTATATCATCTTCCTTAATAAAGTATCTCATTTTGTCAAGCGATTTAAGGTGTCACTTCAAGCTGACCGCTCATAAGCTGCGGCAACAAGCGGTCGCGCATCTGTTGAAGCTGAGAGTTTTGTAGAGTAAGTTTACTCAACTCTTCAATTATAGGAGATAGAAATTGCATAAATAACGAAGCAATTTCCCGAGATGGAATAATCGCATTCATGCGTTTTAGAGTATCCCATAGCACATACGGCATAGTAGACCCCGTGCATACTTGGGTTGCATAATCAATGGTTCTATCGTCAAACAGAAGCATTAGCAAATATCCCCACATAAAGTCTTCCTTAGAATTAAGAACGAAACAAGTAGAGCGAGTAAGTCCTTTATCTCTCGCAAAAACAACTTTGTGGAAATAGGGCCTCATAGAGCCAAATAAAATATCTCCCTTTTTGAAAGAGACCAAAGAACTCTCTGCATTTTCAATAGAATCTACTTGTGTATAAGTCAATGATTTTCGCGGTAGACAATCAATTGGAAGGTAATAATTGTAGTTGATGCGATTTTTTTTACTTGCAGATTTACCGGATTCAAAAGCTAAATCATCAAGAGTACCAATTTCCCAGCCTTTAGGGAGACCTTCAACAAACTCGGTGGTTTCGTGGCCGGGGAAACGGAAAAACACGAACCACTCACGATATGTACGCATGGCCATTTCTTCCAAAATCGCTATGCGCCTACGATTAATCTCTATGAGTTCATCGTATTGAGAGAGAATATCAACGACTTTGTTCTGAATCTCAACTGAGGGTAATCTCAATTTTACCTTTGAAAGTATTGAGGTGTTTAGATTCGGCATTGTAGAACCTACAGTCGCGAACTCTATACAGCCTGTTGAATATGGTTGCTGTAAGTGATAATAAACGTATTTAGAATTAGCCTTTGCTTCATCAATGGTTACTTTAAGGCAACCTGTACCACATAACCAATTAGTTTCGTTGTTAGTGATATAAGCGCACTTGGCCAAGTCGCCTCGTCGTGGATAAATAATGTCTCCTTCATTTGTTTTATGCCGCCGTAGGCGATGCACGTGTTCTTCCGAAACACGCGCAATTTTTTGTTCTGAAATTTTCCAATCTACAATATCCTGTGGCATAATAACGGGCGTTCCCACATCAGAATAATCTGATGAATGGAGTTGGGAGCCAAATGGCCCGGTTTGTATGTTGGTCGCTACATCACCAAGTGTGGTTTCTTGCATTGTCATACACACAGCTGATTAAGATTCCCAATAATACTCTTCATTAGCTCATTGCTCTTTTCATTCAAAGCTGAGAGTTCTGATTTAAGCGAGGTCATGCTTTCGCGGAAATCGTTGAGGTCTTCAACATCGAAGCTGACACCAACATAGCGTCCGGGGTTGAGCGAGTAATCTTGCTCACGGATTTCTTCGATGGTTGCCGCTTTACAAAGGCCTATGACATCGCGATACTTGCCACTGGGGAAATTGTCAACAAGCCATTGGCGCATTGATGTGAGATGATTAAGCTCTTTTTCAGCTTCAGCGAGGGCGGTTTCGGAAGCGTCAATGCGACGCTTGATGTCGTTTTTGAGATTTTTGCCGGGATTTTCCGACAAAAAAGTCTCGGCTTCAACGGGAGGGCACTGAAAAAGTTGCCAAATCTGAATTTCGCCCTCTCAAACGGCTAAAA
>CAJTYC010000054.1 GCA_910584185.1 uncultured Muribaculaceae bacterium | reverse complement strand
GAACCTTTGCATCTTTAGTGTGTTAAGAGAATATAAGGAAGATTGGGGTAATTACTGAAATTTTGTGGGTGGTATCCAAATTGCATTATAGTTATGAATAAGGTTTTGAAACAGTTCGGCTCATATTTTGGCCATAAGGGTGTGTTGCTTACGCTGCACATGCTCATCGTGGCTCTCTCCATATGGCTGGTGGTGCTGATTTCGGTGGAGACTTTCAAGGGTATCGATTTCTACTCCGAGCCGAGGTTCCATCGTGAGCAGTTCTGGATCTGCATGGTGTTTCTTGCAGACTATTTTATAGAGCTGATGCTTGCCAAGCGCAAGTGGCATTATATAGTGACGAGGTTTTTATTTTTGCTGGTGTCTATCCCTTATCAGGCCATTATATACAGATATGGGCTTCAGCAATATCTCTCCGACGAGGTCTCTTATCTGCTGCGTTTCATGCCGTTGATACGGGGAGGCTTTGCGGTGGCTATTGTGGTGGGATGGTTCACGAGCAATAAGGCCACGGGGCTGTTTCTCTCCTATCTCGTCACGCTGATATCGATGGTATATTTTGCCAGTCTCACCTTTTTTCTCTTTGAGCATGGCCATAACCCGCTTGTCAAGCATTACACGGATGCGCTGTGGTGGGCATGTATGGATGTCACCACCGTGGGGTCAAACATCGTGGCGCAGACCGGCGTGGGGCGTGTGCTCTCGGTCGTGGTGGCAGCGTTGGGCATGATGATGTTCCCGATTTTCACTGTCTACATAACCAACCTTATCACCAGCCGCAGCAAGAGCTCTACCGATGATGCAGGCCTAATCAAATCGTTCAAGGCATATATGCAAAGCAACCAGGCCAAGTCGGGCAATCAAGTATCTTCGCAAACCTCACTGCCGGAGCATCAGGATGAGAATCATACTGCACCAACCGGCGATGGCAAAAATAATCCATGATATGACCGATAAAAAACAATCAGCAGCCAAAGTGCTGTCACCATTGGGCATACTTGTGGCCATAGGTATAGTATTTGGCGATATAGGCACCTCACCGCTTTATGTGATGAAGGCCATTGCGTCAATCAATCCCGCATATGACGTTGACTATGTGTTGGGTGCAATTTCGTGTGTCATCTGGACGCTGACCATCCAGACCACCGTGAAGTATGTGCTGCTTGCCCTTCATGCTGACAACAAGGGGGAGGGAGGCATTTTGGCTCTCTATTCGCTACTCAAGGGGTGCAAACGCAAGTGGCTCTATATTGTGGCTGCCGTCGGTGCCGCCGCCTTGATATCTGACGGTATGCTGACACCTGCCATCACTGTCTCTTCAGCCGTGGAGGGTATCAAACTCATAGTGCCTCACTTTCCGGTGCGACCGATCGTGATTCTGATAATCATTGCAATTTTCGTGCTCCAGCAAGCCGGCACTCACAAGATTGGCAAACTCTTCGGCCCCGTAATGCTGCTTTGGTTCCTCACTCTCGGCACTCTCGGCACATTAGCGCTTTTTGATGCGCCGCATATACTCTATGCCTTCAATCCATGGTATGCCGTGAAGCTGCTCGTCACCTCTCCCGAATGGTTCCTGATTATCGGTGCCGTGTTTCTTTGCGTCACCGGTGCGGAGGCACTTTATTCAGATCTCGGGCATTGCGGTCGTGCCAATATCACTTATGGCTGGTTCTTCGTCAAGACAATGCTTATCCTTAATTATCTTGGCCAGGGAGCATACCTGATTTCGGCGCATCGAGATGTCTCAATCAATCCGTTCTATGCCATAGTGCCTGATGGTGGTGTAGGCATAATGGTGGTGTTCTCCACCGTGGCTGCCATCATAGCGAGTCAGGCTTTGCTCAGCGGTGCGTTCACAATTTTCTCACAGGCTGTGTCGCTCAATTTTTGGCCTTCGTTGCGCATCAAGTATCCCACAGTGGAGCGTGGCCAGCTTTATATACCGGCTGTCAACTGGTGCCTGTTGGGTGGTTGCCTTACCACAATCTTTATATTCAGTGACTCGTCTCACCTCGAGGCCGCCTATGGTTTGGCCATAACGATCACGATGCTCATGACCACGGTGCTTCTTGGCGTATGGTTGCGCCTGAGGAGAATCGGCAAGATGTGGTGCATTGCCATCACCGGTTTTTTCCTGCTGCTTGAAACTCTATTCTTCGTGGCCAATGTCACCAAGTTCGCTCATGGTGGCTGGTACAGTCTGTTGATAGCTTGTCTTGTGGGTGCCGTTATGCTCATATGGTACAAATCTCATTTGATGAGGAGTAAGTTTGTGGAGTATTTGCCGATTAAGGATAAGGTGTCGGTAATCTCCGATATCAGCCACGACAAGGAGATTCCTCTCTTTGCATCCAATCTGATTTATCTGAGTGATTCGCCCGACAACGGCATGGTGGAGTCAAAGATTTTTTATTCGATTATAAACAAACAGACCAAGCGTGCAGACCATTATTGGTTCATTCATATTGACCACACTGATGCGCCTGACCAACTTGAATATGATATACGCACCATTTCGCCCGGAGCTATTTTCGCGCTGACTTTTCATGTGGGCTATCGTGTGAATCCGCAGGTCAATGTTTTCTTGCGTCAGGTGGTGGAGGATATGGTGCGTGATGGTTCACTCGATTTGACGAGCAGTTATCCTTCGCTCAGCAGACATGGCATAGCGGGCGATTTCAGGTTTGTAATTATCCGCAGGCTTTTCTCCGCGTCGAGCAATTGCCGCTGGCACGAGCGTTTCTTGCTTAAGATGCACGACCGTCTCCGTTGGCTCGGCATATCGGAGCGTGATGCCTTTGGCCTTGACACGAGCACCGTAAAAATAGAGACGGTGCCGCTGATTTTATCTACGGCACCGTCCCGGCGTATCACACGTTTGCGTTAGTATCACACGTTTGCGTTAAGGGTCGGCGTGAGTGGTTCGTCGGCACAGAGCACTGCAAGCAGGTTGCCTACCATCGAGGCTTTCTGCTGCTCGGTGAGTGTAACCACCTTGTTTTCATCAAGTCGTTTCAAGGCCATATCGACCATCGAAACGGCCCCTTCCACTATCTTCTCTCGGGCCGATATTATGGCCGATGCCTGCTGGCGTCTAAGCATTACCGCCGCGATTTCGGGTGCATAAGCCAAGTAGTTGATGCGGGCTTCCACCACCTCTATGCCGGCCATGGCGAGGCGTTCGTTGATTTTCACTTCGAGCATCTCGCTGATCTGCGAGCCGCTGCTGCGGAGCGTGAGCTCGTGGGGGTCGTTGGCGTCAGTGTTGTCGTAGGCGAATTGTCCGGTCACCTCACGCAGGGCAGCGTCGCTCTGTATGCGAACGAATGTGGAGAGTGCGGCCATGCTTATGCCTCCGGTGGCGCCAAGGCTCGCCGAGTCAAGGTCAAACACCACCTTGTAGGTATCTCTGATGCGCCACACAAGCACCATGCCGATAAGCACCGGATTGCCTATCTTGTCGTTTACCTTGATGGGGTCGATGTCCATGTTGTTGATGCGCAGCGATAGTTTCTTGCGGTTCATGAACGGGTTGACCCAGTAGTAACCCACTTTCTTGCACGTGCCTTTGTATTGGCCGAAAAATGTCATCACGCGGGCCATGTTGGGCTCTTGGGTGAAGTAGCCCACGCATCCCAATATAAACAGGATAAACAGGGGTATCATCACGGCAGTCGCAAGACCCGGATTGTCGAGTGCCCAGAGCAGCAGTGTGCCGACCATCATGGCCGGCAGCAGGATAAATGTGAAGAATATCATAAGGAAGCCGTTGATGCACATCCCTTTGTATTCGTATTCGTGGTTGGTGTCTGTCTCTTTCATTTTTTTAATTTTTTGATTATGTGAGTTAATTGTATGTATTCTATGATGTGAATAGTGCATTGTGTTGCACTATTTATTGGGCGCAATCTTACCGTACTGTAGGTAATTTGCAGTGAATTTAGCAAAAAATGGTGGAATAAGGAAAAGTTTTGCTAAATTTGTGGAAAAATCAATTGTTATGCAGGAATATGAAGTGCCGGCAGAATTGGCCGGTTGGATGAATATGATTGGGTGCGCAGTGACAATCTGCGATACTGAGGCTGTGATTCTTTATATGAATGACCGTTCGCGCCAGACATTTGCCAAGCATGGCGATATCATTGGCCATAATCTGTTCGGTTGTCATTCGGAGCGTTCACAGCAGATGATTCGTCACATGCTGGCCACCGGTGATACGAATGCCTACACCATAGAGAAAGGTGGCATCCGCAAATTGATTTACCAGACTCCATGGCGCGATGCCGATGGAGTGATAGCCGGTATGGCGGAAATATCTATTCCGCTGCCTGCTGATATGCCTCACTATAACCGTGATGCAAAATGATTAATTACTCAGGTTTGATTATCGGCCTATCCACTTTTCTTATAATAGGCTTGTTTCACCCGTTGGTGATCAAGGGTGAGTATTATTTCGGACGCAAGATCCGTTGGGCGTTTCTTGTGGCGGGCATTCTCTTTATAGTGCCGACTCTGATGTGCGACTCCACAATCGCTTCGGCACTCTGCGGAGTCACGGCTTTCAGTTGCTTCTGGAGCATAAAGGAGGTGAATGAGCAGGTGGAGCGTGTGCGCAAGGGCTGGTTCCCGGCCAACCCGAAGCGAAAAAATAAGTAAAAAAAGTTGGATTAGCCTTATTGGCTTATTAGCCCTATTAGCCCTATTAGCCCTATTAGCCCTATTAGCCCTATTAGCCCTATTAGCCCTATTGGCCTTATTAGCCCTATTACTAAAAAAGGTGAGACCCGAAAGTCTCACCTTTTTCAATATGGGGAATGTATAATTAGAATTACACTGTCTTCTCAAGCAGGTAGGGGTTATACTCGCCCCATTTCTCGATGGGAGGCATGATGCCGAGTGAGATAACCTCGTCGCGCATCTTGCAGAGGTGCTCGTAGCTCTTCTCGAGTTCTGCCATCTCCTCAGCAGTACCGTTCACCGGTTTGAACACTGCACCGTCGGTAGTGATGGTAGTTTCCATTGCCATCATGATGTTCTGGAACTTGTCGTCGTTTACGTAAACGCCGGCAGGCCATCTGAAAGGTGCGCCACCCATAGCGGCTGCAATCATCTCGATAGAGAGATATGCGGGGCTCTGGAATGAGCTGCGGCCACGGAGTGTGATGATGTTCTTACCACCCTGGATCACGCGAACCTTAAGTTCTTCCCATTCGTTCTCGGGAAGCTTGCCTTCTGCGATAAGCTCTGTGAGAGGCTTGCCGTCTACCATCACTGTAGATGCGAACACTGCCATCTGCTCACCGTGGCCACCATATGTGCGGGCGTTGGTGATCTTATCGGGGTCGATCTTGAAATATTTAGCGAGCTCGTTACGCAGACGTGTGCTGTCAAGTGCTGCAAGTGTGGTGACGCGTCCGGGTTTCACACCTGAGTAGAGAAGTGTCACCAAACCTGTGATGTCAGCCGGGTTGAAGATAACCACGATCTGCTTCACATCAGGGCAATATTTTTTCACATTCTTACCGAAGTCTTCTGCAATCTTGCAGTTGCCGGCCAGAAGATCCTCGCGGGTCATGCCCTCCTTACGGGGTGCGCCACCCGACGATACGATGTACTTGGCACCTGTGAAGGCCTCCTCGATGTTGTCGGTATAGGTGATGTTGACACCTTCGAATCCGCACTGCAGAAGTTCCTCTGCAACGCCCTCAAGACCCTTTGCATAGGGATCGTAGAGGCAGATGTTCGGGGTGAGGCGCATCATAAGCGCTGTCTGGGCCATGTTTGAGCCGATCATGCCGGCTGCTCCTGAGATAAGAAGTTTCTCGTTTGTTAAGAAATTCATAGCTGTGTTTTATATTTATTGGGTTATGTTTCACATGGTAAACCGCCGCAAGCCGTGGTCGGTTCGTTGGTTTTGCAAATATAAAACTTTTTTGCCAATTTTTAACTATTTCACCAAAATATTTTTTACATTTTTCTTCTCCGATTTGTTCATCCCTTTTCCCACTATTCCATGTTGTCTTCGATATCCGCTTTTGTCGCATTCAAGTTTCTTATTTTGCAGTCTCCTCCTTATTTATTATCTTTGTAGATGTGAGGCCTTATTTCTTTTGCATGGCCTCTTCTTTGATTATGGCACCAAGCAAGACTAAGACAGCATATGTGTGTAGCCGGTGTGGTTACGATTCTCCCAAGTGGCTCGGTAAATGCCCGGGCTGCGGGGAGTGGAATACTTTTGTGGAGGAGCGTGTTTCAGTCGGTAAGTCGAAGGGTAAGCCGAGCCGCGGACTCGTGAAGAGTACCGCGCCGGTGCGTCTGTCGGAAATCGAGATTACCGAGGAGGCCCGTGTGCATCTTCCTTCTGACGAGCTGAACCGTGTGCTCGGCGGCGGCCTCGTGGCCGGTAGCCTTACGCTTATCGGCGGCGAACCGGGCATAGGCAAGTCCACGCTGCTGCTTCAGAATGTGCTCTCTATCCGCCAGCGCAAGATCCTATATGTGTCGGGTGAGGAGTCTGCCACGCAGCTTAAGCTCCGGGCCGAACGCCTCGGCAAAGTGGCCGACAATACATATATATTGTGTGAGACGAATCTGGAGAATATCTTTGCAACGATTGAGGATGTGCAGCCGCAGCTTCTTGTGGTCGACTCGATTCAGACCATCTTCTCGCCCGACATCGAGTCGGCTCCGGGCAGTGTGTCGCAGGTGCGTGAGTGTGCTGTGGCTCTGCTTCGTTATGCCAAGGAGTCGGGAGTGCCGGTGATTCTCGTAGGCCATATCAATAAGGATGGTGCCATTGCCGGTCCGAAGGTGCTTGAGCATATCGTCGACACGGTGCTTCAGTTTGAAGGCGACCGCCAATATTTGTATCGTATCTTGCGTTCGGTGAAAAACCGTTTCGGCTCTACTTCCGAAATCGGTATATATGAGATGGTGCAGCGTGGCCTCCGCGAAGTGAAGAACCCGTCGGAAATGCTTTTGTCGGAAAACCGAGACCAGGACATGAGCGGCATAGCGATAGGGGTGACTATAGAGGGTGCGCGGCCTCTCCTCGTGGAGGTACAGGCGTTGGTCTCGTCTGCCGCCTACGGCACGCCGCAACGTTCGGTGACAGGCTTCGAACAGCGGCGCCTCAACATGCTCCTCGCCGTGCTTGAGAAGCGTGCCCGCTTCAAGCTCGGCCAGAAGGATGTGTTTCTTAACATGGCCGGCGGTCTGAAAGTCGTGGACCCGGCAATAGACTTGGCGGTAGTGGCCTCGGTGATGTCGTCAAACTTCGACTTGACCATATCGCGACGCACTGCTTTCGTAGGTGAGGTAGGCTTGTCAGGCGAGATCAGGACAGTCACCCGAATAGAGCAGAGGGTAGCAGAAGCCGAAAAACTCGGCTTTGAGACAATCTACATCCCACGCGACAACCTGAAAGGGGTAAAAGACAAATTCAAGATAAAGATAATAGAAGTCCCCACAGTAACCGACATGTTCCGCTCACTCTTCGAATAAAAAGAACAACTAAAAAAGAATAATGAATAATGGCTACGCGCAGCAAAAACCGACGCGAAGCCACCGGGAGAGAGGAGCCTCCGGCGACGACAACAAGAGCTGCGAAGCGAAATTTCCTTTAATTCATTGATTTCCTCGTGCAATAAAACCGGTCTTCTTCGTGAGAAAAAGTAAGAAAACTCTCCGAAGAAAAGAACCCGAGTTTTTACACAAGGAAAACAAGGAATTAAAGGAAAATTCACTTCTCGACTTAGAGTCCGTCTCATAAAAATTTTACCCATAGGGGCGGCTTATTTTTGAGCTGATTTGGCTCATGTGGCTTATCTCATAGGTATTCGCCGAGCTGAAGGTTGGCTCAACTCCGTCGGGAGCAGCCTAATGGCTGTGACCAGAGGGGTTGAGTCAAAGCAGCCAACCTTTAGCTCATCGACCGAATGGGAGATAAAAAGAAGCCGGTCAAACACAAATTAACGGTTTTCGCAAATTTGTGTTAATTCTATTTTAAAATCTAAAAACAAATTAACAATGTCCAGATTGATAGAAATTACCATTGACTCGCAGAGTTGGCCGCTTTTAGCACCTGACTTTCAGTTGCAACCGAAAGGTTGCGCCTTTCAGTCAGGCACTAAAAGCGACTCAACTCTGCGACCCCTATGGGCAAAATTTTTATGAGATGGGCTCTTAGTAAGACCGCGAAAAGCCAAGGACTGAAACCTTTACAACCCCAAACAAGCAACATATGAAACACTCTAAAACTACAATCCTGTCAGCAGCAATAGCACTGCCTGCATTCGCCATCAGCTTCGTGCCAGAAATAGCGAAAGTGGCCCGGGGACCTATGAAAACAGAGATGGCACCTGTGAAAATCAGACATTCATCAACTATGTGCGTAGCTGCCAAATCTCATGATTCTTCAACACCTCTGTTTACAGCCGATGTGCCCGAAGCATCAGCTCCTGTATGGATAGAGAACTTCGACAACGGCTCGCTGAAGAACTGGACCAAAGATGATGCACAGAACGTAAGCTGGACTGTAAAAGCCATCTCCGGCGACAAAAGTTTCGATACCATCGACCCTGACAATCTTAACTCCCTATATGTCGAAGGACCCTACCAGATCCACAAACGTGAGATTTCATCGCTGACTTCCAATGATTTCACCGTGCCTTTCAACGGTTCGTTCAACGCCTATGTTGGCTACACGCTCAATTTCGATGACGTGTGCCGACTCATAATTTCCATTTCCACCGATGATTTCGAGACTTCAACCGACATCTGGAATTCAAAAGACGGCACTGGGCCGGCCGCCTGGGCGTGGCGACCCGTGAAAGCGGACCTGTCACAATGGGAGGGCAAGACAGCCAAAATAAGGCTTACATACAGCTGGGGGTCGAAAGACGAGACATTCCAAACCGGTGGATATATGGGAGACTTCGTCATAGACGGCATCAAAGTAGCAGGTCTCTCAGCCATCGACAACGTATCGCTCACTGCAGGCGAGAAACTGCGGCTTGTCAGCCTTGTTCCAGATGCGGCTTCATACAAATGGACACTTTCCGGGGCAACACCCCCCGAATCTACCGAGACTAACCCTGAGATATATTACACAAAAGGCGGCAGTTATGACGTCAAGCTGGAGATTACAGACAGAGAAGGCGTCTCACAGACCTACACCGCACCCGCTTTTGTAACTGTCACCGGCACTGCCCCTGAAGCAGAAATCCTTCCGCCGGCCACATTCTCCTATGTCGACACCGAACTTGAATACCCGTACATGGTGAGCCCGCTCGCCCCGGTGACATTCCATGATGCATCCACAGGTTTTCCCACAGAACGCACATGGGTTTTCAAAGGACTCACCGACGGTGATGACACAGCAATAGCGGAGAGCTATGTAGAGAGTCCCACAGTCAACTATATGTACCAGCATAAATGGCCGGTAGGACTCACCGTGTCGAATGAAAACGGGGAATCAGCCGACCTTGTGACAGTTGCAGCCGAATATGAGGGTGCGATCACCAACTGGAAGAAAGGTGACATCGCCACCACATTCGACATGGAAGACTGGGGCACATTCCCCGGCTCCAACACTCATAAGATCACACGCTACGCCGAACGCTTCTCAGCCCCGTCGCGCCCTGCATTGGTCGGAGGTGCTTACGTCTATTTCATGAAGGCTCCATCCACTGTAGAAATCACCGACAATACCACTGTCACCGTGAGTCTATACACTTCTGAGAACGGACTTCCAGGCAAACGTCTCGACTTTGACCTCTGCGACGTGATCGATCTCACCGGTCCAACTGCCGACGGCACCGTCAGAGGGACATGGTTCGAATTCCCCGAACTTCCGGCAGTGTCTGATGAATTTTTCATCGTGATCGACGGTCTCCCCACACCCCACGATGACTTTGAAGGTGTGTCTTTCGGCATGGCTTCCTGGCGCACGTCGAGCAACACAGCCTTGCTTGAAGTGGACGGAGCATGGAAAGAGGCGAACGATTATTTCGGGGCAGACAAATGCACCTCCTATCTTGTTCGACCGGTGATTCGTCACTCTGTCATCACCTCGCTCCCGGTTAACGATGACGTGATAACCTTCGACAAAGAAGGAGGCGAACGGACTCACACAATATTTTCGTATATGGGACGCGAAGAGAAGGTGGAAGCCGACGCAGACTGGTGCCGCATCACTTCAGCGCCCGGTGAATACACTGTCGACGAACTTACAATAGCCTGCGATCCCAACCCCACATCGGGTGACCGCACAGCCCATCTCTCAATATCCGACGGCGTGAGCACCCATGTGCTCACAGTGACACAGCTCTCGGCTTCACGGATTGAAACTGCAGAAGCTGATGAAGCAAATGTGACAGTTTCACCGACTCTCTTCACCGATTCATTCACAGTCACCTTCCCGGCAGGCAGCACAAAGTTGCAGATCATCGACCTCAACGGACATCTCGTAATGAGCCAAGACCTTGATGCAGCATCCACCACAGCCACGATCAACGGCAGCCGGCTGAATCAAGGCATCTATATAGTTCTTATAGACGACACGCCTGTGAAAGTGGCACGCCAATGACAATAAATGTCAATAAATTACAAAAAGGTCGCGAAGTTCGCGACCTTTTTGTTATAATAAACTAATTTCAGTCAAGGCAGATTCTTCAGGAAACATGCTATACATAAAATGAAAACCTCATTAGTCACCGACGGTAAGACGGGAACCGGCAGAATGAGCCACTATTACCGGGGCGTATTGCGACTGGGCTTGCGCCACTCCGAGGGTGTATTCACCGTCGCGGTCCACATAGCACTCGTAGTTTATCACGTGTGTGCCTTTCGAGAGGTATGGTATGAAGAGGTTGGTCTGCGCGTTGCGCACCTCGCGATAGTACCACACACCGTCGGAGCCGGTGTAGCCTGAAAGCTGGTCGGCCGGTTCGAGACAGGCCGCCCTCGGATCGGTCACTGCCACATAGTCGAGGTTGCGGTCGCAGACTATTGTCAGCGTCACTCGCACCTTGTCTCCCTTCTTGAGTTGGGCGGTGGCACTCTTTGCCTGACCATCCTGACTTATGGCGTAGACACTCTTCTCTATGGATAGCTGAGGCACCGATGCGCTCTTCACATCGAGTATCGGCGCAACATACGACGACACTACCCCACCCCATGCCGGACCGGTGCCCGAACGTTTCACTTCGAGCTTGGCGCCGGAAGCAGCCTTCGCGTCGAGGTCTACGGTAAAGGAACCCGTAACGGAAAGATTAGCCGGAAGTGCAACCTGAGAACCGTTGAGGGTCACAACCGGAGCGGCTGTAGAAGCCGTCCATTCAGAACCTGAGGTGAGGATAGCATGGATGGCTGCGGCGGTATAACGCGACTCGCCCCAATTCTGCACTTGCTTGGAGATCACAAGCCACTGACGCAACCGGTCGACTGCCGGAGCCTCCGGCTCAATCATATCATATGCTTCGAGCACACGGGCCGTGGCGATGATATCGCCAACACCCTTATGCGAACCCGACATGTTTGCAAACCACATACCCTTCTGCTCGCTCACAGAGGCAAACTGACGGAGCGATTCGAGGATGGTGTGAGGACGTTTGGGGTTGCCGCGACGACCCAGGAGCATAGCGGCAGTGGCCTTATCCTTGATATCGAAATCGCGCCAATCAGATGAGATTTTTCTCAGCGCCAGAGCCTCAAGAGGCTTGAACGAAGATGTGGAACCGACATTCACGAATGCACTCTTATCGTAGAGATATTCAAGCAATTCAGTCACCGGCACATATTCGCGCTTCGACTTATTCCAATCTTTGGCAAACTCATTGTCGACATAAGCGAAAGCCTTCTTTGCCATGCTCTCGGCACCTGCGGGAAGGCAATCCATATTTTTCAGCGCTGAGAGAATGTGAAGCACATAAGTGGTCATAAAGCGGGAAGACTCCATGTCGGGGCACCAGCTCCAACCACCGTCAGAAAGCTGCGCATCCTTTATCTCGTCGAGCAGATGCTTCACGCTCTTGCCGCTCTTGTCGGCATCGGCATACTCCACGAGGCTCTGCATACGCATCGTCTCCGAGCGAGCATCGTTGACCCACGGCGTATTGTTGAGCATAACAGTCTTCAACTTCTCGTCGGTTTGCAGACCTGACACAAGTAGCGAATCGGCGGCGAGCTGCTTTATGCCGTCAATCAGCTGCGGATACTTGCGGAAAAGCGAATTTGCCACAGCATTGCCAAAGAGTGCATACGCCTTCGACATTATGCTGACGGACTCAGGTTCGAACATACCGGGAAGAGCCTTGACACATTCCCACACCGGATTGTCGCAATAAGAGAGCGTCACGCTTGCATTCTTGTCATAACGGGGTAGCTTTACGCCAAACGATTCTGCACCCGGGGCGATATAGAAAGTCTCCGATTCCACTACAGGCTGACTCGAAGGCAACACCGGTACCACGGTCTGCTCACCGTCGGAGCAATCAGCTGCACGTGCTATGACACGCACGGTCACTGAATTTACATTCGCAGGGACAGCAAACATCGCACTGACAGACTTCGAGGACGAGGCCTGAAGGTCCGTTACGTCAAACTTCTGCTCTGCGAGAACACTACCAGTAGCTGCATCACTTATCAAAATGCTGCATTCTGAAGACATTGCCTCACCGGTATTATTGAACACAGTGGCGGCCACAGAGACCTTATCGCCGGTGCGCATAAATCTCGGGGCATTCATCTGCACCATGAGCTTCTTGGCAGACTTTGAATCGAGAGTCAGCACAGCGCCTCGCATCTGCGGAGAGTAACCGAGCACCTGGAGCTGCCAAGTGCCGACAAACTCCGGCGCGGTGAAATCGAGAGAGCAAAGGCCTTCAGCATCAGTTGTGAGGGTAGGCATGAAGAATGCAATCGGACATTCCACCTGACGCATAGCCACGCCATCGGCCGGCGCACCATAATCTTGTTCGGAGCCTGCACCCGCCTCAGTTGATGCCACTGCGTCTTCTGCAAAGGACTGCTCAACTGACTGAAAAACTTCGTTTTCTACAGAATCTTCTGACACTGATTCCTGCACACCCATAGACCGGTCGCTATTGGAAGCCGCGGCCTTCATCTGATTTGTGCCACGTATACGCACGCTTGTGAGCTTTACACTTGAAAGTTCCTCCACCATGTCGCCGGCATAGAGTGAATAGCCATACTGATTCCAGGTGGGTGTACGGAATGTATATTGAGGATAGCGGTGGCTTGTGCGGCCAAAGAAGCCGCCGTTGCCAACTTGCCATATACCATCGAAATTCACACTTGACACAGGTGAACGATACAAACTTCCGTAAGGATTGAACTTCCAGCTGAAAGGCGCAATATCATTGAGAGCCTTATTGGTCATGACAGCAATCACCGGTATGCCGCCTGAGGGAACACCCTCTTGCGAGAATCGGAACTTCCAGGACTGCTCAGCGCCGGGAGTTATGTCGCTGCGGAATGTATGCTGCTCCACGTTGAGCTTCACAGACTGCTCGTAAGGAATTATCACCACACGTGTCTGCTTCATGTCGAGATTGCGCATGGCATCGAGTTCGACGAAGGTCTGGAAATTATCGTCAGGCACATCGACCCGTATATCCACGATACCGTCGGATACTCGCACCCACTCGCTCTTTACCGGCTGCTTGTTGGTGCAGATGGTAGCGAGAATCCAGCTGTCATTGAAGCTCGAGCCGACCTTCACCTTTACAGACTTGGCACCCTTGGGGGCGACAAAACGTGTCACCGGCACCCAGAGCGGAGTGCTGACGGGGGGCTTGACGTCGGAGATGCGCCATAAAGTCAACGAATCAGACACCATCTTGCAGTCGGGAGAATCCTTAAAGTCAGGCGTTATCGAAAAGCTGATTGCATACTTTCCTGACTTGACATGCTGCAGGGGCAAAATAAGTTCGGGGGTCTCAAACTCTCCTTGCGCTACTACACCCTTAGCGTCAGACAGGCGATAGAAGAGATTCCTCTTGACAGGATGGTCGGAGAGGTCGCGCACGGAGACATTGAATTTATTGGCGGAATCGCCTACCTCAACACAGTCGGGCACGGAAGCGAGGATAGTAAGGCCTTCACCGAGCGAGAACCTGAGCGGAGCAGCCTGCTGCGACTCACCGGCAGGATTGGTCACAACGGCCTTAAGCACATAACTGCCATGGGCGAAAGATGTGCCGACGAGGCCATCAGTTGGGAGCGAGATAGTGAAAGAGCCATCAGCTGCTGTCTCAGTCTCGCCACCATAAGAGGCATCGGAGGAGAAGCCGAAACGCCACAGCGGCACGCAGCTGACGCTGTAAGCCACCTTGCCGCCTGCTACCGGCATACCGGCATAAGTCATGGCAATGCCCTTGAACTTCAACACATCGCCCGCCTTGAACGAGGTGCCGGCAGACTCAATTGCGGCGAAGAATGTCGGCGACTTGTAGTCGGCAACCTCTATCGGTTCGCCGATGAGCCATTCGTCAGAATTTTTCTCTGTGCTTCTCGTCACCCTCAGCCCCCACGTGCCGAGCAAACCCGACTCGGGGATAGTGAACGACGCGTTGCAGCGTCCGAGCCGGTCAGTGACGAGTTCCTTATTGGCCACTTCCTGACCGTTGGCGTCAACGAACGAGACCTTAAGTTTGCGGCCAGGCGCCATATCGAGCACGCAATCCTTATCCGTGTACGCCACGATGGAGAACTGCACATCCTGACCGGGGCGGTACACCGGAAGATCCTGTAGCACCTGCACACAAAGGTTTTCATCATCATCCTTATCATAATCATACTGCTTATACAGAGAGCCGGTGAGGAAACATTCGCCACTTCTTATAAGGAAATCATAATTACCGTTAGGGGTAGACACCTTGCCCTGAGAGTCGGAAGTCTTGACTACCGTACTTCCATTAGCCTCGCGGCCACGAGGTGTAAAGGTCACCTTTGCACCGGCCAGGGGCTTCTGATTTACACCGGAGACCACGAAGAGTTCAGGAGCCTCACCCCGGTCTTTATAAAGTTTCAAGACGCTCAAATCGCTCACCAAGGTCAGCGAAACCGAATTGGTGCGGTTGGAGGTAAGGAAGCCGGAAGCCTTGGGCGTAGATGAAGGCACTATGGCATATAGACCGGGCGAGAGAGCCGGCATATTGACCACCGAATCGAAAGAGTCGGGAGAAGTGTTGTTGAGACTTACATGCACTGCATTGAGAGGTGCACCCAACGCTGCGAGCTCAGCATATTTCACCCTCTTAGAGCGGTCAGTTCCTTTAATCTTATAGACGAGGAGATAGAAGTCATATACGTTCGCGCCGCTCACCGATACCTGAATCGGTGTGTCGGGCAGCAGTTGCGATTGGAAATTCACATTGACACGCTTTTCAAGCAAATCGTCGATGGCGGCACTCACCTCCCCTATCTGCGGAGCGTTAGGGAACTTGTCGCGATAGGCAGTGAGCATCTCATACTTGCGACGCGCCACTGCATTGCGGTCGCTATCCTTGTCGGCGGTAAGCGAATTGCAATAATCCACTAAGAAGGCTGCACCCCAGGGAGTGTCGCCGAATTTGTTCATGCACCTGTCAAGATAATCCATACGTTCGGAGCCTGAATAGCATTGCAGACGCAGATTTGACAAATATGCCTCAATCAGCTTGTCGGCATCGAAGCCGTGGCAGCCTAAGGCGCAGTCAAGCAATTCGATGCGGAGCATGGTGGGGCGCACCGATGGTGACACAGCAGCCGGATAATTGCCGAATGGAATTACGTCGCCATTACCTTTGGAGAATGTGCGCAGCAGATTGTCGGCACGCACGGCCATAAAGTCATATATCGAAAATCCGGCCTTCACCGCATCGCCGGCATCCTTAAGCAGCGGTTCGATCTTGGAGAGCGGCACTGCTGCAAGCTTGTCGGCATCAGCCATGGCGCGGCTCACGAGAGTGCATACCGTCTCAGAGATCTGGTCGCGGCTCCATTCGAGCACATTGGCCGGCCTGGGGTTGAGAGGAAGCACCCGCTTGTTGAACTTCCACGCGTTGGCCGAATATATGTCGCGATAGAGCGTGGCCTCGAGCATCAGCGCGAGCGAATTGTAGGGAGATTCGAGCGAATTGGCAAGCGAATCGAAGCGGGCGAGCGAGGCTGCATAGGAGTCACCATCCACAAGTCCGGTGGCCACATCAAGCTGAATCGCTGCCTGCAAGGCTGTCAGGCCATCATTGTTTTTCATAGCGTCGTCGAGTTTTGCGGCGGCATTCTTCTCCACCGTTTTCGGGAACGCGAAATCGGGGGAGGCAAAACTGTTGGCGGGAGGGGCTGACTTCTTTTGGGCACCCCATGCCGGCAGTGCCAGCAGGCAGAGCGCCAAACAAAAAAAGGAAGTCATCAACTTCCCTTTGTTAATAGATTTAACCATAAATATATTATTTGGATATTATCTGCTTGGATATTATCTGCTTGGATATTACCGATTTTGTTTCTTGCGGTCATGGCGGTGCGTGAAGCGCATCTGCTGCATCTTGGCCCTCCATTTCTTCTCGGCCTCCTTGAGCAGATAAAGCTGCTTGGGGCTTAGAATCTTGTCGAACTTCTCATCATACTTCTTCTCGATGGCGGCATTCTTCTCCTTGGCGGAGGTCAAGGCATTGGTCACCGATTCATACTCCTGCTCCGAAGCCTTGCCATCCTTCAGCCGCTTCTCGAGGCAGCGTGTCTCATGAAACACTTTGCCCCGCTCATCCATCATAGCCTTGTATGTGTCGAAGAATGCCTTTTGCTGATCCTCCTTCAGGTCGATTTCCTGAGCGAGGAACTTCAGGTGAAACTCCCGCATCTCCTTGCGCATCTCGCTGCGGCTCTTCCCTTTATTTTTCTGGGCCATAGCCGGCAACACCGATACCAATGCGATTATCAGGAGAGATATGAAATTTTTGAAAATTATGCGTGTGTTCATACTTTTATATTTTCATAAGCGGGTTCGAGTTCCAAACCGAAATCCTCCTCAAAATCCTGGAAATTGTCATACATCTGGCTTACATCATCTATAAGCTGATCGTCAGACTCATGGTCAAACGTAAGATAGACATCGGTCATCTCGGGGTCGCTCATAAGTTGGGCGAGCTGTTCGGGGGGATTATCGAGGTTTACGCTACCCATGTTTGAGGAAACATGATGAAACATCTGCATCATGCACCAAATGCCGGCAAACATAGCAGCGAGGTAAACATAAGGCTTGACTCTCTGCCACTTGCTGAGCTTGATGGGCTTCGGTTTTTCCGGATATTCGGGAAGCTTTGATGATATTTCAATTCGGACAGACTCGAAATAACCTTCCGGTACCGTCCAAGGTCCTTTGCGGCCGAACCGTTCTACGAGTTTATCTTCTTCTTTCATCTTTGTTTCAGTTTTATTTTATTGACATTGCTTAGGGTGTAAAGTTTAACGTCGGGTCATAATATCGGTTAAAAAATTGTTATTAGGTTGAGCTCTCATGGTCTTACTTGGTTGTCGTCGCCGGAGGCTCCTCCCTCCCGGTGGCTTAGCGACTTTATAGCGACGCTAAGCCACCGGGAGGGA
>CAJTYC010000053.1 GCA_910584185.1 uncultured Muribaculaceae bacterium | reverse complement strand
CAGCAAAGGTATATTTAGCGCTTAAAATTGCCTCGCGGAGTTTGGGCCGTTTACGAAATAACAAATGATCCAGAAACTTTTGATGAATGTAAAATTATTTACATATTAGTCACTGATATATCTGTTGAAGATGATGGCATATCGGCATTCAGTTCCGATTTGATGGCTTTGGCAGGTATTTCATCAAACTTAAAAGACCTTTGCAATTCATTATCAAAGGAAGTAATGGCAGGAATAACGGCAGTAGAAACCAGATATTGGGAAAGTCGAAATTTTGATAAAAGCATGTTTTTTTTATAGACAAGCCATGGATAAAGGCCTGGCCGAAAAATATGGCTTTAAATCAACATCATACCACCTTCCACGACTCTATGGTGCGTAAACGCGACGAAAAGTTTACCCCTATTTTCAACACTTCCTTACCAGTTCCTTCGTATGGTATGGCATATCCTCTTTCCTCTATCTGACTCAACGCGGCTTCGGGAGTCTCGTCTATCTTGAATTCAAACACATACACTCTCCACGGTGTCTGCGCCACCATATCCAACCTACCCCCGGATTGTGAAATCTCACACCTTGCACATGTGCCAAGCATCAAGAAAATAATATATAGGCACAAATGCAGATGTTTCTCCTGCAGCTTCATATCAACTATTTCTTCGTATGGTATACCCGCAAGCAGGCTACGCAATGTGGTCATCATAGCGTCTACATCCCCACTCTTGATAGATTTTAACAATCGCGCTCTATACCGCTCATAGTGAACATCATTGAAGCCCTGCACAAATTCCGGAATAATAAGTTGCGCCATAGCTCCCTGCACTTCTTCATTAGGAATCTTCAGTAAGAAGAGATTGCCATCCACTTTGTCTATAGTCAAGTAGCCGGTCTGAAAAAACAATGAAACCGGATTGACCTTAGAATATGTACTCGCCAATTGATTGGCCGATACCCACTCGCTCGTCAATTCATCAATTGCAAATTCCGATTCCCGGAGATATGTCGATAATATCTTCGACGAACCCGACATTACCCAATAGTCATCTAACGTTTGAGTTTTGAATGCATTCAAAAGACTGAACGGATTATACACCCACTCCTCAGCACGCGTGAACCTGTATCCATCATAACGATCACGCAAGGTCTCTACCATCTTATCAAACGGAACGCCGTAATATTCGGCTATACCGGATATCCCTTCATTAAAGTATTCGAGCATCTCACCATGGCTTATACCCATAAGCGAGCCGTACTCCCGATCCATACTGATGTCAAGAAGATTATTGGCACCTGAAAATATGGTAGTGTTACGGAAGCGGGACACTCCGGTTAAAAAAGCGAACTTAATATACTTGTCGGCAGACTTCAGCACCCCGAAAAATGGTCGCAACTCAGCAATCGCATTGTCACGCATAGTCTCATTATCAAGCACCTCGATAAATGGCTTGTCATATTCATCTACAAGCACCACTACCTGACGGCCATATTTGTTATGCAAAGCGACCACGACATCCTCAAAAAGCGTACCTATCGGATAATTCTCATTGCTCCATAATCCGTATGAACAAACCTCAATCTGATACTGCGAGATGATATCAAACAATGCTTTACGAATTTCGTCCTTAAGTTCTTCAACGTCGGTGGCATTCATTGTATTGAAATCAATATGAACCACCGGATATTTAACCCACTCCTTCTCTACTTCATGGATTGCAAGTCCCTCGAAAAGCTCCTTGCGACCCTTAAAATATGACTCGAGAGTAGACAAGAACAGGCTCTTGCCAAATCGTCGGGGCCTGCTCATAAAATAATACTTATTGCTAAGAAGCGACGGTATATACCCCGTCTTATCAACATAAAGATAACCATTCGCCCTCAACTCCTCAAACGACTGCACGCCGATAGGATAACGAGGCACAATATTATTTCTTCCGACTTCTTCCATCATTCCGGCTTTAAAGCACAATCCACCCACAAATATAACAATTTATTACGCAACACACAAATCCCACCACGCATTTCTCCCGACGCGAAGCCACCGGGCAAGGAGCCTCCGGTGACGACTACAACCTCAATTTCCCTTGATAGGATTGTTAAAGCAAGATGGGCCGATGGAACTTAAAAATTTTTGGATCGCGGAACGCGCCTGCGGCGCAGTGAGGGCGCGGAACTCTTTTATTTTCAGATTTCTGTATAAACTTTCATATTTCTGCATGAACATAGACAGGCTTTTGGCTGAACGCTGGCGGACATTTCGGGCTTCGCCCTCTATGTGTCGCGGAACGCAGGCGGAAGTCTGATGTGGTCTCGATATCATCTTCTCGCCTGGATTCCGCCTGCGTTCCGCGAAGCATTGAGGGCGAAGCCTGAAAGCCCGCTTGCGTTCATGTTCAGAAATCATATCAGCATAAAAATAAAGAAGTTCCGCGTAAGTTCCGCGTTCCGATGCGCCATAGGCGCGTTCCGCGTTCTAAAAAGTTTAATGTTCCCACACACAACCCACATTCGCTGAGCTACATCGCGACTGGGAAAAATGTGTCGCGAAGCGACCATGTCTATTAAATCTTAGCCGCGAAGCGAAATGTCCTTAATGTCCTCGTGCCAAAACCGCACTAGTCGTCGGCGGCGCCTCCTCGCCCCCGGTGCGCGACTCAACATGATTCTTTGTTATCGTCGCCGGAGGCTCCTCCCTCCCGGTGGCTTCGCGTCGATAAGCGCTTCGCGAAGCCACTGGGAGGGAGGAGCCTCCGGCGACGACAACGACCTCAACTTCCCTTGATAGGATTGTTAAAGCAAGATGGGCCGATGGAACTTAAAATTTTCGGAACGCGGAACGCGCCTGCGGCGCAGTGAGGGCGCAGAACTTGCGCGGAACTCTTTTATTCTCAGATTTCTGTATAAACTTTCATATTTCTGCATGAACATAGACAGGCTTTTGGCTGAACGCTGGCGGACATTTCGGGCTTTGCCCTCTATGTGTCGCGGAACGCAAGCGGAAGTCTGACGTGGTCTCGCTGATATTACCACTCGTCCGGATTCCGCTTGCGTTCCGCGAAGCTTGAGGGCCATGCCCAAAAGCCCGCTTGCGTTCTTTTATTTATGTTGCTGATTTTTCCTTGATTTAGATTGGTCCAACAGCATAAAATAAAAAAGTTCCGCAAAAGAGTTCCGCGCTCATCACTGCGCCAAAGGCGCGTTCCGCGTTCTAAAAAATTCTTAAGTTCCCACTGAGTCACTATGTATAAACATAAAAATTACTTGGGACTCCTCATGAGGTAAAGACATGTGCAATTTGTCCCAAGTTATTTTTTTATGCTTCCTAAACATCAAGCCGGGTCTCGAAGGACTCGGCTTGACGCTATATTATGATATTCCGATTGTTTAAACTCCGTATTTCGCGAAGTCGGCATTGAGCATGTCACCGGTCTCCATGAAGGCCTGGTGAAGTGCGAAGGCTGCCGGCAGATAGTGCGGTGTGTGGCCTCCGTTTTTGTTGGCGAGCTTCAGGTAGTCCCACATCAACTGCTTATACATCGGGTGCACGCAGTTCTCGATGATGGTCTCTGCCTTCTGACGCGGACTCTTGCCTCGCAGGTCAGCTACACCCTGCTCCGTTGCCAACACTTTCACCGAGTGCTCGCTGTGGTCGAGGTGAGACACCATCGGCACGAAGGTCGAAATCTTGCCTCCCTTCTGGATTGAAGGACAGCTGAATATCGACAGATAAGCGTTGCGGCTGAAGTCGGCCGAACCGCCGATGCCGTTCATCATCTTTGTGCCGAGCACATGTGTGGAGTTCACATTACCGAAGATATCAGCCTCAAGCGCAGTGTTCATGGCTATCAGACCGAGACGGCGCACCACCTCCGGATGGTTCGAAATCTCGCCCGGACGCATCACCACCTTGTCGCGGAAGAAGTCAATGTTGTCCATGAAGCGGAGCATGGCCTCGTCGCTGAATGTCAACGCGCATGTAGAGGCAAACTTACACTTACCCTCTTCCATCAGCTTCATTACAGCATCCTGAATCACCTCCGTATACATCACAAAGTCAGGGATATCCGCGCTCTCGCCAAGTCCGTAAAGCACTGCATTGGCCACATTGCCTACGCCCGACTGTATCGGAAGGAACTCCTTCGGAATTCTGCCGGCACGAAGCTCGTTTACAAGGAACTGAGTGATATTGTGACCAATCTGAGTGGTCAACTCATCAGGAGCGGTAAAGGGTGCTATGCTCTCCGAAGCATTGGAGGGCACCACGCCGATTATCTTAGCCGGATCTATCTTCAATATGGGAGATCCGATGCGGTCGTTCGGCTTATAGATAGGTATCTCGCGACGATGAGGGGGATCCGCCGGTATATAGTTGTCGTGGAAACCACGGAAACTGTTGTGATAGTAGCTGCTGTACTCTATGATAATCTTCTTGGCCATCTGCGCGATGGTCGGAGTCATGCCCATACCGGCACCGAGTATCACCTCGCCATTAGGACTCATCTCCGTAGCCTCGATTATCGCAACATCCACATCACCGTAGAATCCGTAACGCATGTCCTGGCTCAGATGACTAAGATGAAGGTCGGAATATTCTATCCCGCCCTCTGCATTGAGCGACTTGCGGCTATCCTTGTGGCTCTGATAGGGCACACGGAAATTAACCGCATCCGCACGGGCAAGCTCTCCATCGACATGATCGTTGGTCGATGCGCCCGTAAATAAGTTCACTTTGAAAGGTTCGCCTTTTTCATGGAGGGCCTTGGCCTTTTCTGCCAACGCCACCGTTACTACCTTTGGCGTTCCTGAAGCTGTGAAGCCTGATGTGGCAATCGTATCGCCATTTTTTATCACTTCTGCAGCTTCCTGGGGTGTAATAAATGGAATGCTCATTTGTAACGTTTAGATTTAAATGGTAACTTTGCACAAAATTAATAATTTTATGCAATCAAAACGAACAAACGGACCATTTTTTTTGCCCGATAACGAAAAAAATTGCACACTTTCCAAAAAAGTGCGCATCGAAACTTATGGATGTCAGATGAATGTAGCTGATTCTGAGGTGGCTGCGGCCATGATGTCGCTCGCCGGATACGATCCCACCGAGATTGACTCCGAAGCTGCCGCCGTCTTAATCAACACTTGCTCCATCCGCGACAATGCCGAACAGAAGATTTACGGACGCCTCAACTATTGGAATGCAATGCGCCGCAAGCTCGGACGCAACATCATAATAGCTGTGATAGGCTGCATGGCCGAACGCCTCAAGAATGAGCTTATAGAGAAGCATGGCGTCGACATTGTGGCCGGACCTGACGCTTATCTTGACCTACCCAATCTCGTGGCGGCTGCCGAGACCGGCCAGCCGGCCATCAATATCGACCTCTCTGTCACGGAGACTTATCGCGACGTGGTGCCCCGCCGTCTCGGAGGGGCCGGCCCTGTGGCGGGGTTCATCTCAATAATGCGTGGCTGCAACAATTTCTGCTCTTACTGCATCGTGCCTTATACCCGTGGACGCGAACGCTCGCGCGAGCCGCAAAGCATATTGCGCGAACTCGCAGACCTCCGCGCCCGTGGCTTCAAGGAGGCTTCGCTGCTCGGCCAGAATGTAAACAGCTACCGTTGGTCTGACCCGCAGACGGGCGAGACGGTGGAGTTTCCCGACCTGCTCGCCATGGTGGCCGAGGCCGCTCCCGACATGCGCATCCGCTTCACCACTTCGCACCCCAAGGATATGTCTGACCGCACCCTTGAGGTCATAGCCGCTCACCCCAACCTCGCTCGCCACATCCACCTGCCGGTGCAGAGCGGCAGCGACTCGGTGCTTAAGGCCATGAACCGCAAGTATACCCGCCAGTGGTATCTCGACCGTGTGGCGGCTATAAGACGCATCTTGCCCGATGCAGGCCTCTCCACCGACATGTTCACCGGCTTCCACAATGAGTCGGAAGAGGATTTCCTGCAGACATTGTCGCTCATGCGCGAAGCCGGCTTCGACTCCGCTTTCATGTTCAAGTATTCGGAACGTCCCGGCACCCTCGCATCGCGCGAGATGCCCGACAATGTGCCTGAGGAGGTCAAGATAGACCGTCTCAACCGCATGATAGCGCTCCAGAATGAACTTTCGCTCGAGAGCAACCGCCGCGACATCGGCAAGGAGTTTGAGGTGCTCGTGGAGGGTCCCAGCAAACGTGACCCGCAGGAGTTCTTCGGCCGCACTTCGCAAAACAAGGTAGCCGTCTTCCCCAAGGGCAACACCAAGCCGGGCGACTTCGTGCGTGTACGCATCACCGACGCCTCGTCGGCAACTCTACGCGCCGAAGTGGTGGATTAGTCAGATGAGCTCGAGCCAATCGCCGTCATCTTTGGACTTCTGCTTTGGTGTCTCCTCTTTCGGCTTCTTGACCTCCGGCTTCCTTTCCCAAGGATATATGGCCGGCCCGCGCATATCTATCTCTCGCAATTCATTGGCTTCCGGATTCTCAACTCCGGAAGCCTTTTTCAATCTGACTATCTCGTCGCGGAGCCGGCCTATACGCTTTTCGTAGGCAGCACGCAAGTCTGCCACCCCTCTCATCTTCTCATCCACTTCGCGAAGCAGGTCCTCAGCTTGGGCTTGCTCTTCAAGACGCGCCCGCAAGCTCTCGTTCTCCGCGCCGGTGGCTTCAAGCGACGCCGTCTTCTCAGCGAGTTCACGCTTGCACTCCGCCTCGCGGGCTTTCACCTCCTCCAGCTCGCTCTGCAAGGTCTCATTCTCTTTCTCCAATGCAGCGAGCCGCCCTTTCACTTCCGAAAGTTCGCACGTGAGTTCACGCTGCTTGACGCGCATCGATTCCAGTTCGCCACGCTCACTCTCCATGTCTGCCTCAAGCTCCGCCATGATGCGCCGTGTAAGTCGAGGGTGAAACCATATTTTCCAGGCTGAATAACCCAATTTCTAAACTTTTACGATACCTTTAGATTTCCGTCCGTTCACGGCTATGGTCAGGGGCTTCTCGAATTTCACCACCCTAACGTGTTCGCTCTCATAAGTGGTGGGCATGTCGCGGAGACGCTCCATGTCGATAAAGCCGTTGCCATGCGCCTCGTCTACGGTGAAGTAACCCGTGCCAAACGATGTCAGGTTCTGGAAGAAGTGCGTGCCTTGACTCGGCTCGATGCGATAACCGGGCAATGCGCACTCCACGATTACACGCGCACCCGCTATCTGTGCCCACCGCACCGGCACACCCAACGATGGGTCGGAAGTGCCCCAACGTCCGGGACCAATCAGCACATACGGCTCATCCTTACCGGTCATCTCTTCGTTGATGCGCCCTATCTCTTCGGCTATCTCACGGGTCTTCATGTTGTCGAATGTCTCGGGCTTGACATATACCACATAGTGCACGCCATCCATAAGTCCATGCCCGAGTGCCGAGTCCGAACGGAGCAGCACATTCTCGCCGGCCTCTTCGGTGATGTTGTCGTCGAGCATCTCTTTTTGGTCAACTATCGGACGTATCTGGAGCCAATATATTGTGCCTTTGCGTCCCTCTTCGTCGGGCTTGGGGAGTATGTCTCCGGCAAACTCGATCTCCACCGGGCGTCCCATCTCGTATGCCCCGGTGCGGAGCATGAAGTCGACAATCGACGCCAACGGAAATTTATCATGTTTCAACACGTTGGCAAATGTCACCACCTTGCGCCCGGGGCCTATCTCGTTGTCACGAATCACCCGGTCATTCACATCGAATGTCGACACGAGATATTTCAGCGCACCGCTCTTGAAGGCATCCGCCACCGGCAGTTGCTTTATGTTGAAGGTATCTTTGGTGGTGGGGTTGAAGCCCGCCATGCCGGATAGGGGAAGCGCGTTGAGCATTGTCTGGGTGTCGCGCAGCGCCAGCTCGAGCGTGGAGGTCTGGAGCACTTTGTCGGGGTGCGACGGCGAGAAGCGGAGCGATTTGCCTCCATCCACGATATACGAGCCCAAGCCTACAGCCACCTCGGCCACACCCTCTTCGCTCTTCTCGTCACCTACGGGATAGTAATTGAGCGACCGGCCCACGCCCGAGAAATTCGGATAGAAGTAACCGTCATGCTCCCGGCCCACAAGCCCCTGCAATATCACGGCCATCTTCTCCTGGTCTATCACGTTGCTCGTGGCGTTCATGTAGGCTTTGGAGTCTTTATAGAACACCGATGCGTACACGGCCTTGACGGCATCGCAGAGCATATTAACACGTGCCTCCCTGTCTGAGCCGAAGGGCACCATGTAGGTGCTGTAAATCCCGGCAAAGGGTTGATAGTGTGAGTCCTCTATGAGCGACGAGCTCCGCACTGCCATCGGTCCTTTCACCACATTGAAAAATGCCTCCAGATCGCTGCGCACGCTCTCAGGGAATTCCCCCTCCAGGAAGCGGCGCAATATCTCGTCGTCGGGGGCATCGGAGAGCGCCACCGGATAGAGGCCGTTGCGGTCCATAAACTCGTCAAACACGTCGGTGCATATCACCAGCGTGTGCGGTATGGTAATCTGCACCCCACCGAAGTCCTCGCATTCGGGGTGACGCTTGATTATCTGGTCGATAAATGCCAAGCCTCGCCCTTTGCCTCCCATTGAACCTTGCCCGAGACGTGCGAAGTTGCTGTAGTCGTCATAGATGTCTTTATGAAATTCGGCCACGATTCCCCGGTTTTTCATGCGGCGGTATCTGACGATTGCCTCAAACACCAGTTTGCGCACTTTAGGGGCATCGGTTATGTCGGTAAATTTGAACTGCTCCAACACATCGGCAATCGGGAAGAGTGCCCTCGAATAGAGCCAGCGGCTTATGTCGTTGTTGCTGCAATAGGCGAAGAGCAGGTCATCGGGTATGTCGAATATCTTATGCTGCAACTCCTTGAGGTTGCGGATGCGCATAAGCTCGCGTTCGCTGCCGGGATATTTCACCACGAAGTCACCAAAGCCCAGCACTTTCGACACCGCCTTGCGCAGGTCGATAGGCAAGGTCTTGGAGTTCTTGTCGAGAAATGTGAACCCCGCTTTCTCCGCCTTCTCGCGGTTCTCGGTCTCCGCACTCTCCATAATAACCGGCGTGTACGGACGCCGCTCGCGCAGATATTTGGCCACCTTGAAGCCTCCCTCGGGGTCTTTCTCTGCCCCGTGCCGGTCCGGGAAACGCCCGTCGGTCACAAGGGCCATGATGTTGTCACCGTAACGGTCTATCAGGGCCTTGGCCTCTTCGTAATCGCGCGCAAACAGCACCTTGCTGCGCCCACGCATTCGGTTGCGGGTCTCATGCTCGTTGAGAGCCTCAGTCGAGAACTCCATGCTCTGTTTGAGCATGAACTTGAAGAGATGAGGGAGTATCGAACTGACAAAGCGTATCGAGTCTTCCACAAAGAGTATGGCCTGCACGCCGACCTCATTGAGGTCGTAGTCGGCATTCATCTTGTCTTCGATGAGCTTGATGATTGCCACAATCAGGTCCACGTTGCCGAGCCATGAGAACACGTAGTCCACGCCTCGCAGGTCTTCGTTGGCGATGCGGCGGCGCACTTCGTTGCTGAACGGCGTCAGCACCACAAACGGTATCTGCGGATACAGCTCATCTATCTTGACAGCCTCGCGAAATGTCTCGCTTATATCCACGCCGGGCATGGCGATGATCAGGTCATAATTCTTGCTCGCAAGCTCTTTGTAGGCCTCCTCGTAGTTGGCCACTTTCACGAAACGTGGCGCCGAACTCAAATTCAGCGCCACATATTCGTTGTAGACCTGTTCTTCCACACGCCCGTCCTCCTCCAGCATGAAAGCATCATAAGGAGTGGCTATAAGCAAGATGTTGAATATCCGCTTCTGCATCAGATCCTGAAATGCCGTATCTTTAAGATACAGGCGACTCAGCATCTTGTCGTCTACAGTCTTCATCTCTTATGTTGTTGATGGTACTTCACTCTCTTTCGATGAAGCACCGGGTTGTATATGGACTACCCGTTTTATTGATGGTGCTCCAGGAAGTCATCGAGGGCTGCCGTCATCGACTTGAACTTCTCGTTGGGCACCACGAGGTCTACCTTCAGGTCGGCATCCTCTATCGCCTTGGCCACTGTGGGGCCGAACGCGCCGAGATAGATGTAACGGTTATCCTGCTTGAAATCGGGGAAGTTCTTCTTCAGCGAATCAATACCGGCGGGGCTGAAGAAGAGGAGCATGTCGTAATCAAGGTCTTCGCCGGGCTGGAAGTTATTGCTCACCGTGCGGAACATCACTGCCTTCGTCACATTCAAGCCATGCTGCTCAAGCTCCTTGTCTTCATCTTTGTTGATGTCTGACACCGGAAACAAGAATTTCTCCTTGTTGTTCTTGTCGAGCGCAGCCAGCAATGCCGTGTCGTTGAGCTTGCCCGTGGCCCCGAACGAGATCTTGCGCTTGCGATACACGATATATTTCTGAAGGTAGAGCGCGATCGACTCGGTGGTGCAGAAATAACGCATCGTGTCGGGAACCTTCACGCGCAGCTCCTCGCACAATCTGAAATAGTTGTCGATGGCGGCTCGCGACGTGAATATCACTGCCGTGTAGTCGGCAATGTTTACTTTGCTCTGACGGAACTCCTTGGCCGTCAAGCCCTCTGTCTTAATGAACGGACGGAACACCATCTCGACTCCATATTTGTTCGCGATGTCGTAATAAGGAGACTTGTCTCCCGTCGGTTTAGGCTGCGATACAAGTATCTTCTTGATTTCCATGTATTAATACCAGTTTTTCCCTTTTCATGTTTAATGCCATGACGCACTTGCCACCACGGCACCGAAATATGTCAAAATCAGGGGTACTATTTCTAAACTGCAAAGGTAGTACAAAAAAAGCATCCACGACGAAATTTCGGCAAAAAAAATGCGAAATCCTTTGTATAAAAACACTATTTTGCCCAAAATGAACACCCCGATGCCCATCCAGAGCAGCATTTCGTGCCATTCGGGATATATGAGCATCAGCAGCGATATCGGGAAGAGCAGGAAGGTCTCGAGCGCCGTAGAGGCTGCCGCGCCTTTGACCCAGAGCCCTGTCTTGTGCCGGTCTGAAAAGACGTTGCCGACCACCCAGTAGGCTAACGTCTCTACCAGCAGATAGGCTGCGGCGACCCCGGCACATATGCCGATGCCTATCCATTCCGGACATGTTATCGATATGGAGTTGGGCGACAACGCCGCGCCCGCGCCTGCATACAGGCCGGAATATTGGCGCACTGCCGTCCAGAGCATCACACCGGCGTTGAGCACCCACATGATATTCATGAGCACAAGCAGCGAGGTCTCGCGCACTGTCTCGTCAAATACGTTGCTGCGCAGCCGCGTATCGGTCAGGTCGCTGTACAGTGCTTTCATATATCGTGAGTTCCCCTTGAATTTCAGGCATATCACACAAAACATCACTGTCAGTGCCAAGTATACCCACGACATGCCTCCCCACAGTCCGGATTTTTGCGCCTCGGGCTTGTCGATGCCGCGCATGTATTCGCTGGCCGGATTCACAAGCATTATGCCTTTAAGTTCGGCACCGGGCACCACCGTGTCGGTAGCCACGCTGTCGGTCGCCAAGCCCGCCGCCACGCTGTCGGCGGGAGGTTTTCCGCGTGCATTATCTTTCACTCCGGCTTTATTGTCTATATTACTTCCTACATATGGCCACGACAGGTATTTGGGCACTCCCTTGCTGACTTTCATGGCCGGCTGTGTGCGCGGCGCAGGTTTCGATGCGACAGCCGCTTTGGGTGCAGCCGCTGTCTCTTCGCGGCGCACTTCCACCGGCATGACTACTCCTTCTTCGGTCTGCCATTCGGTGGTTGTCTTTATCGAATCGTTTGCTGTCACTTTATCCAACCGTTTTGCTTATACCATTCTATCGCTTTGCCCATGCCGGTGGCAAGGTCGGTCTCTGCCCTGAAGCCGAGCTCGCGCTCTGCTTTCTCGTGGCTGCAATTCCAGTTGCGCTGGCGAAGTATCCGGTATTTGTCGCGGTTCAACGTGGCGGGCTTTCCCCTGAACACACCGATTTTCTCCATCACAGCACAAGCCACGCCGGCCATCCAGAGCGGAAGCCGCACGGGGAGCACCACTTTCTTGCCTAATATTTTCTTTACGATGCGCCTGAATTCCCGCTGGGTGTATGCGCGTGGCTCCGTGATATGATACACTTCTCCCTCTTCGCCGCGCTCGGCAGCATCAAGTATCGCTTTGGCGAGGTCGGCTGCGTAGATGAAGGTCAATGTCTGCTTGCGGAAGCCTACTCCGAAGTCAAACCCTTTCTTGATTGACTCAACCATCAGGAAGTAGTCATGGTCCCAGGGGCCATAGACTCCGGTGGCGCGGATTATCACGTAGGGTATCCCACTCGTGGCCATCCAGAGTTCGGCCTTGAGTTTCGACGCGCCGTAGCGTGTATTGGGCTGCGGTATCATCTCTTCGCTATATGCCTTGCCGTCGCGGTCGTGCGTGGCGCCGAGCACGGAGAGGCTGCTCACCAGCACCATGCGCTCAGGCACCTTGCCGCTTTCATGCAGTGCTCCGGTGAATGTGCGCAGGTAGTCGTAGTTTATCCTGTTGAAGTCAGTATAGCGCACCACTTTCGTTGCCCCGAGGTTCCACACCACGTAGTCCCATTTATCTTCGGGCATAGCCGAGCGGAGTGCTTCGGCCACTTGGGCGGCATCATCGTAGTCAAACACCACGAAGTGTATGCGCGGGTCGCCGAGTCTGTCGCGCCGGGTGCTCTCGCGCACCCCGGCCCAAACTTCGTATCCGCGGCGCAGGGCCTCCTCCACAAGGAAGCCACCCACAAACCCTCCGGCTCCGACTATCAATATCTTCTTTGGCATATGCTTTGTGCGTGTGCTATATTATTTCGTAAGTTTCTTCTTCGTATTAGGTATCAGCTCAAACTCATACCCTTGCTCCCTGAGCCATTCCACACTCTCTGCCAAGGCGGTGCGGAGTTTGTGGACGCTCTTCAATGAGTCGTGAAACACGATAATGGAGCCGGGCCGCGCCAGCCGCTTCACATTTTCCACCACCCTGCCGGCGGTGATGTAACGGCTATAGTCGCGAGTCACGAGGTCATACATGATTATATCGAAGTGTCGGTTGAGAAGCTCGCGCTCATCCACACGCATCCACCCGTGAGGCGGGCGGAACAGTGTGCTGTCGATATAGGTGGCCGCTTCCGACACATCGTTGAGATATTTCTTGAATGAGCACCAGACCCCGTTCAGGTGATGCATGGTGTGGTTGCCCACCTTGTGGCCGCGGCGCACGCATTCGGCATACAGTTCCGAATATTTGCGCACATTGTCGCCCACCATGAAGAAGGTCGCCTTCACACCCAGGCGGTCAAGCTCGTCAAGGAGCCAGGGGGTGCACTCCGGTATCGGCCCGTCATCAAAGGTCAGATAGACCACCTTCCTGTCGCGGTCTTCCTTATCTCTGATGCGGAAGATGCCGCGCAGGAATGTGCGCCTGAATATCTTGGGAGGTGACTCAATCAGCGGCCCCACAAGCCGGAGGAACCACCATTCCACCCTTTCTTTCCTCATACTCGTACAATCTCCGATTCCTTATTTATGACAGTCAGTTACAAGACAAAGGTTTATAAAACTTCATAACTCATAACTATGACTTAACACTTACCGGTGCGCTGCCTCGTAACTCTGATAGAGTTTGCGGCTCCGCTCCATGTCGACGGCTGCAATGTCGGCATTAGCCTTCATCTTGTCTTCGCCAAGTTTCTCGGCATACTGACGGTAGGCCTCGAAGTAGATGGAGTCGATATAGCGGTCGCTCTCGGGCTGCGCGGCATATTCATCGGCGCTGAGCGTGGCGAGACGGTTCACTGTGGCGGCTGCATCAGCGAGCTCTGCCAACAGTTGCTCGTCGGTGACATTGGCACTGAGGTCGGTCTGCGTCTGCATATCACCTCCGCCGTATGCTCGAGTGTAGGCGTTGCGCAGGTCTTCCTCGCTCAGTCCGGTCAGTTTCACCATCTGCTGAAGTTTCTTCTCGTCGCCTCCATATTCGCGATACATCTCCACGAATCTATAGAACTGATATGGCATGAGCCTTGACTCCAGAGACATGCGTGGGTTGATGAAGCTCTGCGACATCTTCTGGTTATATGCCACATATTGCGCCATGCGGGGCATCGTCTTCTCGAGCTGGCGGAGTGCTTTTGCCGTCAGGGCTTTGTCGTTGAGTCGCTTGCCGGCCAAGCCGTATATCTCCGGCACACCCATGGCATTCGACACGCCGTAGGGCCATGTGCTCTCCAGCAGTTTTTTGTCCATAAGGTCAGCGATTTCCACGGCTCTCCTGTATTTTGCCTCGGCGGCTTTGCCGCTCCCTTGCTCGTCGAGCATCATGCCTTCGTTGATTAGCTCGTTGCAGACGTCGAGCATAGACTGGCGCGTGGAGACGAGCATACGTCGCGCTGTCTCGTCGAAGTATGGCGATTTCGCGGAGTCGGCGCCTCCCCATTTATATTTCTTCACCACGTCGTATGCCCTGTCGGTGCGTGCCGGCAGGCCTTCCTGGTAGGTGGGCACAAGCTGGTGTGTCATACCCACCCCGCGCATGTAGTTGCTGAGGCCGAGGTGATATTCGTCACCTACTGTCATGCACCAGTACAAGGGGCGTGGCCAACCCTCGGCTGCGTTGGTCGCTATTATGTCGAGCATCAGCAGTTCGCTGAGGCTTATGTAGCCTTTGCCGCGCACTGCCGGTGCATTGGCCAAGTCTATCGCGATTTTGTCCACGAGTTGGGCCGTGTCTTGCGGCGCCACAAGGCCGCGTGCCACCACGGCTTTCTTGTCTACGGGTATCGTCACAACGCTGCTCGGCAACATGGCGTAGCCATAATCGTTGTCGCGCCCACCCCCCGAATAGATATATTTGAGGCTCGTCATCAGGTCGGCCGGCGCATTCTCTCGTCCGGGCAACACCACATCGAGGTTGCCGTATGCGATATCTTTGGGCTGGGCGGTGAAGTGTATCGGCGCTGCCGAGTAGCTCTGCTTGCGCATCTGGTTGGCATACCAGTCGCTCGCGAGGTAGCTCAAGTTGACTATCTTCACATCGGGGCGCACTCCCTCCACTTCCTGGGCATACCAGAGCGGGAAGGTATCGTTGTCGCCGTTGCAGAATACTATCGCATTCGGTTCGAGGCTCTCCAGATAGTTCACCGCAAAGTCGCGTGCGACATATCGTCCGCTGCGGTCGTGGTCGTCCCAGGTCTGGCTAACCATCTGCACAGGTATAACCAACCCGATCGCCACCGCAGCTATTGCAGCATATACTGAACTTTTCTCTTTAGCCACCTTGATGTCGGTCAGCATTTCACTCTGCTCCTCAAGCTGTTTGGCGGATGCCGGAGTCTCCACTTTCTGTGAGGTTTCTCCTTGTGCTTTCTTGCGGTTGATAGCCCACACCATCATCTGCCATAATCCGGCCACGCCCATACCGATCCATATGGCATAAGCGTAGAAGGAACCTGCATAAGCATAGTCGCGCTCACGAGGCTGCATAGGGGGCTGGTTCAGATAGAGCACAATCGCTATGCCTGTCATGAAGAAGAGGAAGAACACCACCCAGAATTGCTCTATGCCGCGCTTGCCGGCAAATGCCTGCCACACCAAGCCTATCAAACCGAGTATCAGGGGGAGCATGTAGAAGGTGTTATGCCCGCGGTTGTTCTTGCCGAGGTCATCGGGGAGCAACGACTGGTCGCCGAGACGGTAATTGTCGATTGCCGGTATGCCCGAAATCCAGTTGCCGGCATCCAGTTCTCCCTGCTGATTGAGCACATCGTTCTGACGGCCCGCGAAGTTCCACATGAAGTAGCGCATGTACATGTGGATTAGCTGGTAGTTGAAGAAGTATTCCAAGTTCTGCATCACGCTCGGCTTGTAACCCATCTTCTGCGGATATGTAACCATGCCCGTGGCCTGGTTCACATACGGCTCGGCATATGTGTCGAGCTCCGGCACTTTCTCGCCGGTCTCTTCGTTCACGGCATACAGCTCATGCATGTTGCCGGGGAGTGTGTCGAGGTTGACCCAGTTGCCATAGGAGTCGCGGTGCATGCGGCTATAGATGCGCGGGAAGAGCATGTTGAGCTCGGGGTTGAGCTGCACTTCGGGCGTATAGTCGCGCTTCACGTAGTAGTCTCCTCCGCGTGCCGCCAATTTCTTGTTCGATTCGATATCTGATTCCTTCAGGAATCCATATTCCGACTTCGGCTCCGCGCCGGCCACCCCTTTTGCATACATCGGCTTTCCCTCATTCACCACCGACCCATAGATCGGGGTGGAGAGGAGCACCGGCGTGCCATCCTCGTAATAGGTGATGGTGTCGGTGTGGCTGCCCATATATTTTTTCTGCTGACCGGAGTAGAGGGTCTCGCCATAGAGCAACGGTGTCTGTCCGTATTGCTCGCGGTTGAGGTAGCTCGCCAGGTCAAACACGTTGTCGGGCGAGTTCTGATTCATCGGTGTGTCGGCACTCGAGCGTATCAGTATCAACGCATAGCTGGAGTATCCCACAAATATCACTGCCAAGCTCCACATGATCACATTCCAGGCGCGCATCGGCATCTTGGCGAAGTATTTGCTGAACATCCATACCGCCAAAGCCGCCGTAAGCACCCATCCGAGCCACCAGCTGCCGATGAAGAGCATGCCGCTGCATGTTATCGCCAGGAATGACGACACTTTCACCATCATCGTTGACTTGCCTTTGTAAATCTCGCAGATACTCCATATGAAGAGCAACGCCATTACGATTCCATAGACAAGTGCGCCGGTGTTGAAGCTGCACCCGAATCCGTTGACAAACATCAGCTCGAACTGCTGCGCCATCTTGATGAAACCGGGCACCAGACCGAACAGCACCAACACGATTATCACGAACGATACCAACAAGGCCAACAAGGACTTCTTCACGTTCATATCGTTCCACTTGGTGTAGGCAAATATCAACACGATTGCAGGTATACAGAGCAGGTTGAGCAAGTGCACTGCGATGCTCACTCCGATTATGTAGGCAATCAGTATAAGATATTTGTCGCTACCCTCAATATTTGCACGGTTCTGCCATTTCAATATTAGCCAGAACACAAGCGCCGTGCAGAATGAGGAGAAGGCATACACCTCTCCCTCGACCGCCGAAAACCAGAACGTGTCGCTCCAGCAATAGGCGAGTGCTCCGACCACGCCGCTGCCTATGATGATAAGATATTTCGAAAGCGGGAGTTCCTCATCACAGCTATCCTTGACCACAAGACGCCTCACTAGATGAGTGATGGTCCAGAAAAGCAAGAGAATCGTCAGCGCACTGAGCAGTCCGCTCATGGCATTGACCATAAGAGGCACCGAAAGCGCATCAGGAGCGAAATTTGCGAAGAAACGCGCCGTGAGCATAAAGATAGGGTTGCCCGGCGGGTGGCCCACTTCAAGTTTGTCGGCCTGGATTATAAACTCGCCGCAATCCCAATAAGAGGCAGTCGGCTCCAAAGTGAGCCAATAAGTTGCCAAGGCGATGACAAAAATCACCCAACCGGTAACATTATTGACCAAATTATACTTCTTGCTTATCATAGAAAGAACAAAACTTATTCAACCAACAAAGTTACAACAAAACCACCAAACCACCAAACTAAAAATTAAAACTCGCACCGCGAAGTACTTTCCACACAGTGTCGTCGCGCACTGGGGAGGAGGAGGCGCCGACGACGACCAAATACAACCACCACCATCGGCGTGATAAGTAAAGTCGACCATATACAAAAAAAAGAGAGAACCGAAGTTCTCTCTCTTCAAGGTGGCGATTACCTACTCTTCCGCTTTCGCAGTACCATCGGCGTGA
>CAJTYC010000052.1 GCA_910584185.1 uncultured Muribaculaceae bacterium | reverse complement strand
ACAGCCGATGTTGTTATGAATTGGAGGTCTAACCTGTACTTTAGTTAATGCTTACTATTTTAGTGATGTCGGTTTATTTCACGATGGCCTTTACAGACTTGCCATTTACATTCACGATGTAAAGACCGCTTGCGAGGTTGAATGACATTTCAGACTCAGCTGCACCGTTGTAGTAAACGTGTCCGTCGATGCCGGCCACCACTACATTGCCTTCTGCGCCAAGCACTGTGAGTGTGCCATTAGCGGCAGCTACAGTGAACAGACCCTCAGATACTGCGGGGAGACATTCAACTGCGCTTGAACTTACAGCCTTACCGATGCGTGCACAAGGAGCTGTGATTATATCCTCATCCTCTTTTTCCTTGCTTGAAGAGGAATCCTGAGAATATGAATCCTTGACATTGTCAAAATACGCCTTGTCATAAGGTGTACCACCTATGGGACTCGAACCGTAGACATCGAGATACATTACACCGATACCGGTGTTCTTGATATAGTCGTAAGTTATGCCAAGATCAGCGAGAGGAAGCTTCCACTCATAGAAAGTATGGGCAGTTTCTGCAATCTCACCCTTGAGATCAACAAAACCTTCGTTACCCTCAAGTGCAGAGGGGTCAAAGCCAAACTGTGATTGTCCATAAATATTGGTGATAGAGGGGAGCAGACCATCCTGATAGCCATATGTGCCGATGTTCTTGCAGTAAGCTGCATCATAGCTTGCATGACCGTCGGGAGTGGGAGTGAAGAAGCTGGGAGTGCCTACTCCGGGTTTAGTTGACCCCATCCAGATTGCGTCGACACCATTGTTGAACTTAGCTCCGGGGTCACCCTCCTTGTTCCAGATACCGTATGTGCCGCTGATGTAACCGTCGAACGACTTATTGGGGTCAAGGTCGAAAGCCCACATCAGACGTCCGTCCATATTATAAGGCTTAGATTCGCCCGGCTGCTTACCTTCGCCACCGAGATCCCATACAGTATATACCATCTGAACACCGAGGTAAAGGTTTGTCTGGTCGTATGCAGCATAGATTGCATAGGAGTCAATGATCGGACGCTCATGTACACCCTTCATGGCCTGAGCCACATCGCGAGCTACACCTTGAGCGATCATATCTTTTGCGGTCCAGTTGCTGAGAGCATTATTTGCAGGATGACCTGTAACATTGACAGTACGGTCACTACCATACTGACCGTTCGGGTTCACCTTATAATAGTCTGTGTTGAGACCCTCACCACCGCCAATGGGAGGAATGGGGCCATCATTCTTGGTGTAAACGAAGCTCTGCACGTCACCTTGCTTGCCATCTGAAGTTACAGCAAGTGTCTTGACAGTAACGCCTGAAGTGAAAGTAAGCGGAGAACTGTAAACGGTTGAGGAAGTGGAAGGGGTAGCACCATCAGTAGTATAGTAGATTGTTGCTGAGGGCTTAACACTCAAAGTAACTGTTACACTCTCGCTGAATGTTGTGCCGGATGCGGGACTTGCTGATACAACAGGCTTGCTGGTGACAGGTATGTCCTGATATGGAGTGTTGGTGCCATCCTGATGATAAGTGGCCTTATCTACATAAGCAAGATCCCCACTGCCAATCTTATCACCTCCGTTGTTGGAGATAATCACCTGCGTAGGAACAGGTTTGCCTGCAGGAAGTTCCCAATACCATACGCCATCTTTTTTAGTCATCTTATCGCCGGGCCATGTGCCGTTATTACAGCAGTTTGCAGCATCAGTCCAAGCCCATACAGTAGGCGTGCTGAAGGTGCCGTCAAAAAGAATGTAGTGATCTGCATCTATTACGGGAGGAGTGACAATCTCGCCACCGCCACCACCACCTTGGCCTGCATTGTTGACAGTCACAGTCATTGCTGATGCATCGAATGTGATATCATATGTGCCGGGTGATACTGTCCATGACATACAAGCTGAAGCATCTACATTATTGGTGTATTTTACAACCTTCGCAGGAGTTCCTATAGTGATAGGCGCACCTTCGGTGGCAGCTCCGTAACGGTTTGCGTTCATATTGAGATCATCCCAGGTAGCTCCAACATGGTCAGTAATGTTGAAATAACATTTTGTTTCGCCAGATGAGAGTACCATCTTGACATTCTTGGCAGTGTAAGTATTTCCGCTCTTTGTCATAGGTGCTCCGGTGCCGGGAGTTGTGCTCCAGCCGGCCGCTCCTTCAATATTGCCAAGCACCCACATATCGCCATCGGTTACAGGGGGATCAATAACATCACCACCGCCACCGCCGCCGCCAATCTGGACACCATCCTTCATGATGACTGCGATACCTGAATTGCCTACATTACCTGAAATGGTAGAACTTGTAACAGTAAATTGACCACCGCTTACCATATCAGTATAAGTGCCTGCAGGGCAGTAGCCACCGCCGTTTGCCATAGATATGTTGCCGCTACCTTTCATCACAATCACCGCACCTACACCCTCGCGTGTACAGGAGAAAGCATTGCCGGTAGCGGTGCAATAGTCTTTTGAGGAACCGGCAGCATTACGAAGCTTATTGACAGCTGTAACGGCAGCAGATTTATAAGCTGATGTGCTCTTACCGGTTTTGATGTTGTTGAAGCCCTTGGTAGTTGGGCGCACCAGATATAGAGCCGTTGCACCGTTACGGGTAGCCACACATGCATAAGCACGGTCGATTGTAGCTTGGTCTACATTCTGGCTCCACTCATCATTAGAATATGTATCGTGGCTTTCTGCCCAATAAACCAGTTTGTTAGAAGCGATGCCACAATCAACAGCCCAAGCACCACCATAACCTTGCTGGATTCCTCCATTGCTTTTTGCAGCACCGTTTGAATAACGGTTGTCTGTGATACTCATGTATTTGGTGTATTCATTTACGGGAGTGCCATCATCATTGAGGATTTCACCGTAATGCCACATGCCGGGCACTGAAGTGACAGTTGACCAGAAACCGCATCCCTCGTTGGGAGTGGCAATGTGTTTGGCGGCATCCCAGCGGATACCCTTTACACCGCAGTTCTTGAGGAATTCGACATATGCTTTACCACGGGCCTGCACTTCCGCATTTTCAGACACAATGTCATAATAGTCACCGAGGTTGCCGTGAGTGATAGAATAGCGGTTGTCATAACGGCATCCACCCTCATTGCGCTGATGCGTATCCCAGAATGGATCATGATAACCGTTGGTCTTGTCAACGTGATTCGCCACCACGTCGACGACTACCTTGATGCCATATTTGGCAGCTTCAGAGCAAAGGTCCTTGAGATCCTGCTCTGTGCAGAAACCTGAGGATTTGAACGCGAGGTCGTAAGGACGGTAAAGGTCATGCCATGATGTGCCTGTAGCCTTTACGTCAGGGCGCTGGAGAGGTGAGAGCTGCACTGAGCCGAAACCTGCTGCTGCGATTTCGGGAAGTGCTGCCTTAACATCCTTGGCCGACCAATTGAAGCAATGAAGGATATTCCCATCCTGAATGTTCGCGGGCAAACCGTAATCTGCAGCGAACGATGCTCCGGCCATCGCTGACATCAGCAATAACGAGAACATACTTCTCTTGAAGATTCTCATGATGTAAGATAAAAATTAGTATTTATATAGACTTTTTCCACTCATTCCGCACTTCTTTGAGAAGAAGGAACAAGTGGTGATTTTATTGCTCAATATTTGACGGTTGATTGCAGCCGAGGCAGAATCGTCATTTCAACGTAGGGGAGTTTGAATTTTTCAATGTTTAACCAACAACTTCAACGCATGTTTAAGGTTTACATTACGAGATGTAGTTTGGTAAAAACATAGCCGTCTGCAAAATATCTAACTGTTATTGCAGACGGAACAAAGGTACAAAATATATGCTCTTGCTGCAAATATTTCATCAATAATTTGACTATTTTTTGTTTTTATGCTCGCTGATGCGTTGCATCATTGTCATTGCATCGGCTGCTGTTGCAGCTTCTTTATCTAAGTTTATCTTTACCTGTGAATCTTTTTTATAAAAAGATAACACATTATATGTGCTGTCGGTGTTGATTGTCACGTCAAGGCCCTTGTTGTCTTTGGTCACGTATAATCCGCTGTCATTTTTCTCAAACGGGCGATCAAGCACTATGGTATAGTCTATCTTGGCGCGGTTGCCATTTTCATATACATATAGTGCAGACTGATCCTCGCTGATTGCCACCATAAGGCGACCGTCAAAATTGCCTTTGCGGGCATTCTCGCCTGAAATGTCATAATAAGTCGCATTGTATTGGCCGCTCTTGAGCGGTTGTTCGGCAATTGAAGCCACGCTCGCGCTGCTGTCCTCACTCTTCTCCTGCTTGCTTCCGCTGCACGATGCCATAGGCCCGACAGCCAAAGCAATCAATGCTGCATAAATAATCTTGCGCATAATTTTAGTTTTTAAGGTTATTGAATATTTTGTAATATTTATTAATATCTTAAGCTATAATAGTTATATACAGGCTTTGCAAATGAATCAACCGAACTTGGAAATTTTGCGGAGCTGAGACTCATTGATAATGCGTATGCGTCGGCCATCGACCATAATCAGTTTTTCAGTGACAAACGTGGTGAGTGTGCGTATTGCATTGCTTGTTGTCATATTTGACAAGTTGGCCAGATCTTCACGGCTCATGTAAATCTTCAGCGTCGTTCCGTCAGCCTCGTAACCATAATTATCGGCAAGCAACAGAAGAGATTCAGCCAACCTGCCTCGTATATGCTTTTGCGTAAGGTTGATTATTTTTGTGTCTGCGCCTCCCAAGTTGCGCGATAACTCATGGATAAAGAAGAGAGCAAGCTTGTTATTCTGCTTTATGATGTTCTCGACAACCTCCATCGGCACAATGCCCAGCACAGATGGCTCAAAAGCTGAGGCGGAAGAAACATATGGCTCACGTGCAAAATATGCCCTATAACCGAAATATTGCACCGGTCGGTAAAGTCGTAAAATCTGGACACGGTCGCCTATCCCGCTCTTGAACAGCTTCACTTTCCCCTCCAACAGGCAATACAAATTCTCCGGCTGTTCACTCTCAGCATAGATTATCTGATTCTTCTTGTAACGCTCATAATGAAAATTCTCCGCTATCACGCGCTTTTCCTCGCTCGTGAGTGCGTTCCATAATTCGGCAAGGTCATTGCCTATGATGCGTTCGAGTGTACTTTTCTTAATCATTATCCAATTGAGTGCTCTCTTTTAAGACGATTAAACCAACTTATACAATGTGAGTGTTAGCCAACGGGCATATTCAGTTTCATTTTGGATTTTTGCAGACTTTCATCTCTCGGTCTCAAACTAAATATGCCTGTGCAATATATCTCTAAATATAGTTAATTTAAATCGTTTCTTAACAGGTTTTATGTTCTAAAACACAAATTTAAAACATTTTTTTGAAACAGCCAACTCATTTGACGAAAAAGAACCCTCTTAGATGATATTTATGTCAAAAATGCGCTTTTTTTGGTACTATCTATATATTTTTTGTATTATTGTTGTTAAATATGCAATATATTACACCCTATTTCTGGGTGCTGCACCAACTGCTTAGCTTCTATGCGATTTAATTTTCCATTGGCGGTGCGTGGCAATTTGCAATGCAGTATCTGCTTGGGTACACATTCTTTGGGCAATTTTATTTTGCAACAACCGATTATCTCATCATCAGATGCCATATCATGTTTGCCATCATTTTCAGCCTCTATTAGCAATACAATCTTTTCGCCCCACTTTATATCTTGTATTCCCACAAGCATCACCGACACACCTAACCATGAACTTATCTTGTCTTCTACAATTTCAGGATGCACTTTCTTGCCACCAGTGATTATCACATTGTCATATCGGCCTTTTATTATAAAACTGCCATCATCCCAGAGCTCAGCAATATCGTTGGTCAGCAGTTTTTGCCATCCCGGCATATCAATAATCAGTCTACTCTCATGGTCGGTTGTTACGGATATATCCGGAAGTGTATGGAAACGTTCGTTGTATTTTGATATATGACGCAACGCGATATGCGATGCTGTCTCCGTCATTCCGTAGCTCTCCCAGACGTTAAGCCCGGATTGAAGAATGCGTTCGCGAAGCTCTTCATTCACGGGAGACCCACCCACAAGGATATTTCTAATGTCGGGTAGATTCTCTTTATTTTTAATAAGATCTATCAGTTGCGAAGGCACCACGCTCAGCAGGTCAATGCGGTCACAGGTATATTGCTTAAGAGGCCTATTGCTTGGCATTTCATATGTAAGCCGGCATCCGCTCACTTCGGCCCTCACTGCCATCATTTTGCCGCCGATATAGTCAGGTGAGATGCATGAATGCAGATATGCATCTGCGTCAAGGCCAAAGAAGGCCATGGTGCGTAGTGCGCTCTCACGCATATGAAGTTTGGGAAGCTCAATAACTTTTGGCTTCCCTGTTGAACCGGACGAATGACATGTTACCGTGTCGTTACCATTTCGCCATTCGTTGATAAATTCAGGGTAATTCATACTGCACAAGTTTTTATATGCCGCGCACATATGTCTTGTGCGCGGCATATATGCGATTTACTCCCTCCAGTCGAGCGAATCGAGGGCATTATAGTCGAGTCTTGATTCAGGATTATATTTTAAGGTATCGGTCGAGAGAAAGAGGGGAGTTGAGAAATTATTGGTGAACACTCCACCGGTGCCAAGTCCTTGCGGCATCTTGCAATGAAGTGTCGCCACCCATTGGGCAAGAGCATTCAGTCCGATGTTAGACTCGAGGGCTGATGTGACCCACCATCCTACGCCACGCTTGTCGGCAAGCTCAATCCATTCTTCAGCTCCACTGAAGCCCCCTATAAGCGATGGCTTCAGCACAATGTAAGCCGGATGTATCTCATCGAGCATTTTTTCTTTTTCCTCTCTTGTAAACTTCCCTATCAATTCTTCATCGAGGGCGATGGGGAGAGGGGAGACGTCGCAGAGAAAACGCATAAGCATGGGGTTGCCTTGCTTTATCGGTTGCTCTATAGAGTGTACGCCCAGGTCTGCAAGTCGCTTAAGTCTTGGGATAGCTTGATCCATGTCGAAACCGCCATTAGCATCAACTCTAATCTCTACGCGATCTTTGTCATATCGGTCGCGTATATACTCAATCATCTCAACCTCCTTGCGCCAATCTATAGCCCCGATTTTAAGTTTGATGCACTTGAAGCCTGCCTCTAACTTTGAGTCTATTCGGTGCCGCATCTCTTCGGGAGTTCCCATCCATACGAGGCCGTTTATCTCAATATCAGACAGGCCATGAATAAACGGAGATTCATAATATACGCCTTGGCACCCGCCGGCAAAGTCGCGAATCACTTGTTCAAAACCACTCTGCAATGAGGGGATATGAGACAAGTCAGTGGCCTTGCCGATACGCACGTTGGCCTGCAATTCCATGAGCTTGTAGAAAAAACGGTCGTCAGCCTCAGGAGAAAGGCCCGGGAAAATTCCGGCCTCGCCCACAGCGAAACGCTGTGGGTTGGACTCGTCGAACATGCGGAGCAGACAAGTTATCTTCTCGGTCATGACTCCGCGTGAAGTGCCTCCCGGCTCTGCAAATTTTAAAACATAAGGGCAAAATTGTAACCGCATGGCTTAAGAAATCAAGGGAATTGGGGAAATTTGTCGAAATCGGGGTCTCTCTTTTCGAGAAATGCATTCTTGCCCTCCTGAGCCTCGTCGAGCATATAATAAAGGAGAGTGGCATCGCCTGCAAACTGCATGAGGCCATGTTGACCATCCAGTTCGGCATTCAGTGCGCGTTTTATCATTCTTATGGCAAGTGGTGATCTCTTCATGATGGTGCGGCACCATTCCACTGTAGTCTCCTCAAGTTTGTCAAACGGCACAACCGCATTTACCATGCCCATCTCAAGGGCCTCATGTGCAGTATATTGTTTGCAAAGGAACCATATTTCCCTTGCTTTCTTTTGGCCGACGCAGCGTGCGAGATAGCTTGCACCGAATCCACCGTCGAAACTGCCTACCTTCGGGCCTGTCTGTCCAAATCTTGCATTTTCTGAGGCTATGGAAAGGTCGCAAATCACGTTTAGCACATTACCTCCACCTATGGAGTACCCGTTGACCATCGCAATCACCGGTTTCGGAATAGAGCGTATCATCTGATGCAGGTCGAGCACATTGAGGCGAGGCACACCATCGTCGCCGACATAACCTCCTCTCCCTTTCGCATTTTGATCTCCTCCGCTACAAAATGCCTTATCTCCGGCCCCTGTAAGTATTATCACTCTGATATCTTGACTTTCACGGCAAATCCTGAAGGCATCGAGCATTTCCATGTTGGTCTGCGGGCGAAAAGCATTGTATACTTTCGGTCGGTTGATCGTTATCTTGGCGATACCCTCTGCCTTGTCGAAGAGGATATCTTCATATTCCTTTACGGTTTTCCAGTCTATCATTTTTTAGATATTTTATTAAAGTTTCTGCACTCAGTTGGGCATCTGCCCTTATTTCTAATATGGAGCGTGGCGTTTCAAACAGTTTGTCAAGACTAATCTCAAGTTCCTGCTCGTTGCATGCCCGAAGATATACCCAGCCGTAAGCATTGGCAATTTGCCTCAACGGTAACTTTGGGTCGCTGCAAAAGTACTGCTCACGTATATCAAGGTCTCTGGTTGTCTTGATGAACCTGAAAATACCTCCCCCCGAATTATTGACCACCACAATGCGCAAATCGGCATCTTGATTTACAAGCTGCAAGATTTCCGGGCAATATGAGAAAGACATATCACCCGTGAGAAGAAGCGTAGTGCCCTTATAGGCAAGAGCAGCTCCCAATGCTGTCGCATTGCCACCGTCTATGCCCGAAACACCCCGGTTGCAGTAACATGCGTGTGGCATTTTGGTTGTGAGCAGTTGTGCGTATCTTATACATGTGCCGTTAGAGATAAAGAGGTTGTATCGCAGAGGGAGTTTGCGGAAGAAGATGTCGAGGGCCTTTAATTCAGACCACGTAGATGCACGTATGTATTCATCTGCACTTTTCATAGCCTTTTCACGTAATCCTCTTACATAATCACGGTAGCCGAATGCCGGTGTAGACTCGTGATGAGACAAGACACCGGCCAAGCCACTGAAAAAACGTGCCGGATTAGCATCTATATGGAGGCTAAGACGTTGCATACAATCTGCTGATATTGGAGTCTCTGCGATTGCCCAATGTTGTGTTATATCGCTATGGCGAAGAAATTCCTTGAGTAGTCGCGAAATCAGTGCACCGCCGATAGTTATCACGACATCAGGGTGCAGTTCTTTGAGTTCCTCGTCATTTATGTGAGTCAGCAGTGAATCTATCATATGGCATTCTGGCTCAAGATGCAGATTGGAAATGGTCTCACACATTATTGCCACGTTGGGCAATGCCGCAAACCGTGTCAAAGCTCGATTAAGCTTGCTATCCGGTTGCATATATCCTGCAACAACAAGCACTCGCTTCGTGGCAAGTCTTTCAGCCAACATGCAGAGTGTTGTCTTAGATAGAATATTCTCTCCACGAATGGTCTCCACTATTCGCGGTGGCTCGGCATCTTTCTCTACGGTTGTACTTAATGAATCGGCAAATTGCATATTGACATGCACAGGACCTGAAGGGGCAGATTGCGCTTCCGTCACGGCTTCGTTTGCAACACGGTTGGCATACCACTCCATTTCAGATGCAAACAGATTGCTGGCGCATTTGGTTGCAGAACCTGCATCGGCATGGATGTCAAAGCTGCGCTTCACTATCTTTTGGAGAGCACCATATTGTTTCAGAGTCTGTGAGTCATCTTGATCAATCCATTGCGATGGTCTATCTGCTGTTATGACTATTATCGGGATATGTTGATAGAAAGCTTCTGCAATTGCAGGTGCATAATTATATAATGCAGTTCCCGATGTGCACACAAGTGCCACAGGCTGCTTGCTTGCCAATGAATATCCCAAAGCTGCAAAGGCTGCCGTGCGCTCATCATTGATGATGAACTTACGCAAGTTGCTGCGCGCTTCCAATCCTATAAGCAAGGGAGTGTTTCGACTGCCTGGAGATACGAAAAAATTTTTCACACCCCTTGCTTCCAGCACATCAAGTAATTCTCTGCTTGTTGCTACAGCTGTATCACGAATCATGCTATCTCCTATTTTATGACTCCTGCCCGTTTTTTACGGCTTTAAGCGGATGATATCCCAGAAGGAAGTCCTTAGCCAACATCTTTTTTTTGCCGGCGGGCTGCAATGATAATATTTCAAGCCAATTATCAGCTGTGGCAACATACATCTTCTTATCCTGCACTTTTACCTCTCCGCAAGCAGTTCCGTCACCGACATGCTCGGCTATGGCAGTCTGAAATATCTTGACATTTAAATCTTTGCCATTTGTGTCGGTTATTGTAGTAAATGCTGTGGGATATGGCGACAGTCCACGGACCTGGTTGTGTATTTGTTCGGAGGGTTTTGTCCAATCTATCTCACAATCCTCTTTGAAGATTTTAGGAGCAGGGATAAATTCACCCTCGGGCTGCGGCTGAAGAGAGAGGGTACCTTTTTCAATAGAATCCACTGTATGAACCACCATTTCTGCACCCATATGCATAAGCCTGTCGTATACTGTGCCTACATTATCGTCATCGCTGATAGGTGTGCTTCTCTGCTCAATCATATCACCCGTGTCAATCTCATGCTTGAGAAAGAATGTGGTGATTCCGGTTTCCTTTTCACCGTTCATGATAGCACGATTTATGGGAGCGGCACCACGATATTTTGGCAACAGGCTGCCATGAAGATTAAATGTGCCGAGACGCGGCATTTGCCATACCACTTCTGGCAGCATGCGAAATGCGATTACTATGAAAAGGTCGGCATCAATCTCGCGAAGCGCATTGACGAACTCTTCACTTTTAAGTTTCTCTGGCTGCAGGAGCCTAAGACCATGCGCCTCGGCATAGACCTTCACATCGCTTTTTATCAATTTGTGACCGCGTCCGGCTATCTTGTCCGGCATGGTTACAACAGCTGCGATATCATATCCGGCCTTGACAAGAGCATCAAGACTTGCAACTGCAAACTCCGGAGTTCCAAATAATACTATCTTCATGTTCAATTTAATATTTCGTGCTGGAGTTATAAAATTCGTGCTGGAGTTATAAAATATGAGAAGAGTTGGCTCATGAAGAATCAATCTTCGGTAAAATGCCTAAGCACCCTGCGGTAAGAATTGAATATCTTCGATTTGGAGATGAATCCTATATAACGGCCATTATCTACCACCGGGAGATTCCAGGCATTTGTCTTGTCGAAGATGTCCATAACCTTGTCCATAGGCATATGCATATCAATTGTGGCCGGCACAGCTGCCATAAATCTCGACACATGCATCTTAGGATAGAGGTCCGTGCGGAACATTATGTTGCGTATGTCATCAAGCAACACGATGCCCTTCAGCATCCCCTCACTGTCGGTCACGGGAAACAGGTTGCGGTTTGATACGGAGATTACATCTACCATCTCCCGAAGACTCATTTCAGGATGCACTTCCTTAAAGTCTGTCTCTATTACATTGTCGAGCTTGAGGAGAGTCAGCACGGCTTTATCTTTTTGATGTGTCATCAAATCGCCTGCCTTTGCAAGACGCATTGTGTAGATGCTGTAAGGGGTGAAGCACTGAATCGTGAAATAAGCCAGAGCCGACACTATCAGCAGTGGCAGGAAAAGGTCATAGCCTCCGGTCATTTCAGCGGTCAAGAAGATTGCCATAAGTGGAGCATGCATCACACCACTCATTACTCCGGCCATGCCCATCAGTGTGAAATTTTTTTGCGACAGCTCAATGCCCAGGTCAAGATTGTTGATTACGTATGCAAAAAGGAAGCCGGTCAAGGCACCGACAAAGAGGGATGGAGCGAAGGTTCCGCCAACTCCTCCCGCTCCATTGGTGGCCGAAGTGGCAAAGGCCTTCATCAACGTTATGGCTGCGATAAAGAGTACAAGAAACCATACGTTGTCGCGGTCTACATAGAAGAAAGTACCGTTTAGAACAGCCCCGACATTTCCGTCAAGCAAGTCATTGATGGCGCCATAACCCTCACCATAGAGTGGAGGGAAAAGCACCACAAGCACAGCTATGATAGCGCCGCCCACTATGATGCGCAGCCATTGGCGATTTATTTTCTTGAACAAAGACTCCATCATGAACATCACCTTGGTGAAATAGAAAGACATGAGGCCACACACCACACCGAGAGCAATTGTCCAGGGAATCCGATTTGTAAGAAAAGGTTCGCTTTGCGCGAAGAAAAATTCCGCGTTATAACCCTCAAGAACATAAGCAACCGTGGCGCCCGCAATCGAAGAAAGAAGTAACGGCATGACAGTGAGTCCCGTAAGGTCAATCATCAGCACTTCAAGCGTAAAAAGCATGCCCGCAATAGGAGCACGGAAAATTCCGGCGATTCCGGCAGCCGCCCCGCAACCCACAAGAATCATCAGCACCTTTGGAGATAGTCTGAATGCCTGTCCCACATTCGACCCTATGGCAGCACCCGTAAACACAATCGGGCCTTCGGCTCCTACAGAACCTCCAAAGCCTATAGTGATACTCGATGCAACTAAAGATGCATACATATTGTGTTTCTTTAGTCTTGACTTGCGCCTTGATATTGCATAAAGCACCTTGGTCACGCCATGTGAGATATTGTTTTTCACGACATACTTTACAAACAGCACAGTTATCATGATGCCCAACACCGGATAAAGCAAATATAGCCAGTTGGCATTGGTGGTGCTGAAATGTGAGGTCAATCCGTTTGCGATTGTGTGTATCAGAAACTTCAGAAGCTGCGCGGCGCAACCACATATTATGCCGACCACAAGTGAGAGCAGAACTACGAAATTCTTCTCCTTGATATGATGCTCGCGCCAGATCACAAACCGGAGCCATGCGTCGGTAAACTTGTTATGTCTTTCCTTATATGCCATTTATAAAATTTTCAGACATGCATTTCATAATCAATATTATGAGATGCAAGCAACGAAGAAATATACTAATATCTATTTTCCCACACCTTTAGCCACAGTCCTTACAGTATAAATCAATATCTTTATGTCGTTAGAGATCGACATGTTGTTGAGATATACCAAATCGTATTTAGCGCGCTTCACCATTTCCTCCACGCTTGAGGCATATCCATATTTCACCATCCCCCAACTCGTTATGCCAGGCCTCACTTGGAATATAAGTCCATAATAGGGGGCCTTCTTGACTATTTGGGAGATGAAGAACTCTCGTTCGGGACGCGGCCCCACCAACGACATATTGCCCTTGATGACATTCCAGAACTGTGGAAGTTCATCAAGCCGATATTTACGGAGAAAGTGCCCTACATGCGTAATCCTTTCGTCCATGTCGCTTGATAACCTGGGTCCATCTTTTTCTGCATCAACACGCATTGTCCGGAATTTATATATGTAGAAAGGTATTCGCCCTTTCCCTATACGCTCTTGCTTGTATATCACGGGGCCGGTGGAACCTCTCTTCACAGCAATGGAAATACATGCCATGACAGGACTAAGCAAAACCAAGGCAATGGCGGATAGCAAAACATCAAAACTCCGCTTCACATTGCATTGAAATTGCGACATGCGCGGTGAGGTGAGGTCGATGAAGGGAATGCCAAGAATATCATTTAGATGGATATTGCCGGTGATGTATGAAAACGTATCCGGAGCAATCTTCACCGGCTTGTTCAGTGGAAATAGCTTTGACAATAAATAGATTATCTGTCCGTTTCGGATACGTTCGGGAGCAAGGATAATTTGATCTACTTTTTTTTCGTGGCAAACCCTCTCCACGTCCACCCATTGCCAGTGCTGAAGGCCATCATCTACTGAGTGCTCCCCATCTATATTAATGAAACCAACTACGTCATATGCCCATACCGAACCTGCTTTCTTAAGCCGGTGATACACCTCACGGCTTGCCTCTGAATTGCCTATAATCAGTGTGGTGTAGATCCATCTGCGTTGGCGCAGATGCATCATAGTGATATTGGTTAAGACCAGGCGTCCTGCATATGTGAAGATGAATATCAGACCGAACGATACCAATATCATATGATAGTCGCGTGTCTTAACCCCTGTGCTGTCATTAATCAGAAGCAATAGGTATATAAATATCGTGGCCGCGACCACCGACCAAAAAGTGACATTGAATTCAGAAAGTCGAGATTTAACGAACGGCTTGTTGTAATATCCCGATAGCCAATATATACACAGTAGGCTCAGGGGAATAAACAATTGCTCGAGCACAAGATTTTCACTCGATAAATAATCCCAAAGAGTATTGAATGACTTTACGAGCGTATTATAGCGGAATATATTGAAAATGAAGAACGCAACCGACACAAGCACATAATCAGTGACTACATACTTTATGCGCTGAATGTTCTCAGAAAAATTACGTCCTTTCATCTCCAACGATTATTATTAGATTAACCTTGACCAAGTTGTTCGTTTGGATGCAATCATCCAATCACCTGATCACCTTTATAACTCCCGAATCAGACACCTTTATTATATTGCTGGGCTTGTGAGCTGTGGTATCGTTTTGTCCATATTTAACCACATAGTCAACTCCTTGCAACACTTCCTCATCAATCTCAGAAAATATGCGGGGGGTCTTTTTGCCGGACACATTGGCTGATGTGGAAACTAACGGGTGCCTTAGTTTTTGGCACAATGTGCGGCTGAACAGTTCGCCGGTGATGCGGATGCCAACAGAACCATCCTCTGCAAGAAGATTGGCTGCGAGTCCCTTGGGCCTGTCATATATAATGGTCAACGGATTCACCGCCGCTTCAATAAGCATCCATGCAGTTTCGGGAACATTCTCCACAGTTCGTTGCAGTTCACCCTCCGAACCCACCAGCACCAACATGCTTTTGGAGTCTGCTCGCTTCTTAAGTTCAAATATTCGCTTCACAGCCTCAGCATTTGTGGCGTCACAACCTATTCCCCAAACCGTGTCGGTAGGGTACAGTATTATGCCACCGCGTTTAAGGGTGGCCAAGGCTTCTGCCATGTCGGAAGCATCATATCTTTGTTGTGTTTCCATGAATATTACAGTTTCGCGATAATTCTGCGAATTGAGTAGTAAAATTTGAGCCTCATTATAAATTCTCGATTTGGGAGAGCCAAAGCCGAGATGAGGCGTCGCTCGGCATTCTCCAATCACCTCTTGGCGACAAACACACGCTCCCTGCTTTTATGCCGTCAGGCATACATGAGCGTTTGAATTGTTGCGAAAAGAAGCGACGGTAGAATATCTTCAACCATTTCTTGATTGTTTCATTATCGTATATGCCTGAAAATGCCTTGCATGCGAGCATGTAAATCTTGCGTGGTTGTGATCCAAAGCGCAGCATGTGATACATGAAAAAATCATGAAGCTCATACGGACCTACCAAATCTTCAGTCTTCTGCTCTATTGTATCTTCCGGGGAGGGAGGGAGCAGCTCCGGACTTATCGGTGTATCCACAATGTCGTGAAGCACATCCCTCAGCTCTGCATTTTGGGCTTCATGCATGTATCCCTGCACAAGATATTTCACAAGAGTCTTAGGTATGGATGTATTTACACCATACATCGACATTTGGTCGCCATTGTATGTACACCAACCTAACGCGAGTTCAGACAAGTCTCCTGTGCCAATCACAATTCCATTTACTTTATTAGCATAATCCATGAGAATTTGAGTCCTTTCGCGCGCTTGGGAATTCTCATAGGTTACGTCATGTATTGTCGGGTCGTGTGCGATATCTTTGAAGTGTAGTTTTACGGCATCGCCTATTGGAATCTCCAATTCGGTCACTCCCAGCAATTCCATTAACTTCGACGCGTTTGACCGGGTGCGGTCGGTGGTTCCAAACCCCGGCATGGTTATTCCCCATATGCCCTTGCGATCCAAACCGAGCATGTCGAATGCCTTGACGGTTACAAGTAGCGCAAGCGTGGAATCAAGTCCTCCGGAGATGCCTATCACTGCATTCTTGCAATTGATGGCCCTAAGCCTGATTGCCAATCCCCATGCCTGAATCGAAGAAATCTCTTCACATCGCTCACGTAGGTCCTTTGGGTTGTCATCTACAAAAGGATGCGCGTCTACTTCACGAAACTTAAGCCCGGAGTCTATAGAGGGCAACTCACCGCATTGCAATGAAATAATACGCATATTGTTTAAACCGGCGTCATCTGCAAACGTATTGAAATGCAGGCGGTCGTGAGTTATGTTTTCTACATCAACATCAGCAATAGCCAATTTACTTTGCAGTGAGAACCTTTGAGTCTGATTGATAATCCTGCCATTCTCGGCGATTATCCCCTTCCCTGCAAAAGCCAGGTCGGTTGACGATTCGCCCGTGCCGGCTGCTGCGTAGACATATACGCAACGGCATCGGGCAGATTGGTTGCGTATGAGGTCGAGCGTGTAGCGATGCTTACCTATCAATTCATTGGTTGCAGAAAGATTGAAGATCATTTGTGCCCCGGCCATGCATAGTGTGCTGCTCGGAGGATTTGGCACCCAAAGGTCTTCGCAAATCTCTAAACCGAAGATTACATCACCTACGGCAAACAGAAGGTCGGTGCCAAAAGGAATATCCTGAACATCGCCACCCGGCACCTTAAGTTGTATCGTATCTGATTTAAGGTTTTTGCCCGTGCTGAACCAACGCTCCTCATAATATTCTCCGTAATTAGGGATAAAAGACTTCGGCACAATTCCTGAAATTTTGCCATTGCTCAATACTACCCCACAATTGAATAGCTTATTGCCATAAGCAATTGGAGCGCCAACAATAATTGTCATGCCATTTCCTGAAGTTTGCTCAGCCAATATGCCAAGAGCCTCCACCGACTTGTCAAGCAGCAGTGACTCTCCGAATAAATCAGCACAAGTATAGCCTGTGACCGAGAGCTCAGGGAAAACCACAAAGTCGACTTCTGACTCGCGGCATTTGGCAATCTGGTCACAAATCCTCTCCACATTATATGTTATATCGGCCGGCCTGACCTCGGGCGAGCATGCAGCCACGCGCACGAATCCGTAATTCTTCATTTTTGGTATATGAGAAAACTGCTTTAGCATGTGAGCAAGCAGCCTGTTTTTGTTTTTTCTACACAAAAATAAAAAAACTTTCTCACTCAATCAACGTTTTTATTATAAAATCGCGAATGTATCACAATTTTTTCACATATCAATGGTTGTGTAATTGTGGATGTGTGGATGTGTGACGTGATACATCAGGCCAAGCGATGTGAATGCACGCGTGAGTAAATTAGTGTAAATCGCTTCCGTAACCCGAATAACACAATAGCAAACTCAAGAATTAAGCCTTCGAAGGGCGATTCTCGGATAAGAAATATGAAAAAGACAAGAGCATTAATTCTTTGCGCAATAGCGGGCGCAGCATTAACGGCATCAGCACCTGCTGCTGCATCCTCACTCTACAAGGGGGAGATGACTCTCGGCGTATCGGGTGGATATGCTTCCTATAACAACAGTGGCTTTACCTCAATTGTATTTCAGTATACATTCGTGCCTCATGTACGCATTGTGCCGGAGGTAGGTATTGTGTTTCGCCATAATGACAAGTCTGCATTGACTGTAACGTGCGATATGCAATTCCCGTTCAGGCTTGGCAAGGCTTTCAACGTGTACCCGTTGGCTGGTCTTACATTCAACTCATGGAATCACCGCTACTCTAAAAATTTGAATAGGGTAGGAGGCGATGTCGGACTTGGTTTTGAATTGTATATTACCGGCAGCCTGAAATTAAGCCTTCAAGGCAAATATTCCTTCATGAAAGACACATCAGGGGCTTTCGCCGGTTTAGGTTTAGGCTATGTGTTCTGATATCATACTTATAGGTCGTGCACAAAGTGAATCGCTACCAAATGAAAATTGCATCAAGATGCACAGATGCTCTGTTT
>CAJTYC010000051.1 GCA_910584185.1 uncultured Muribaculaceae bacterium | reverse complement strand
GACCAGACTCGCGGATGGTTCTTCACGCTTCATGCCATTGCCGGCATGGTGTTCGACTCTGTGGCTTACAAGGCTGTTATTTCTAACGGTCTTGTGCTCGACAAGAATGGCAACAAGATGTCAAAGCGTCTCGGTAATGCCATCGATCCGTTTGACAACATTGAGCGTTTCGGTATCGACCCTGTGCGTTGGTACATGATTTCCAACTCTTCACCGTGGGACAACCTGAAGTATGACGAGGAGGGAGTGGCCGAAGTGAGCCGTAAGCTTTTCGCCACTTTGCACAATACTTATAAGTTCCTCGCTCTTTATGCAAATGTGGATGGTTTCACCGGCACGGAGAAGCAGGTGCCTCTCGCTGAGCGTCCTGAAATTGACCGTTGGATTCTCTCTCTCCTTAATTCGCTTATCAAGGAGGTGGAGGCAGACCTCGATGACTATGAACCGACCAAGGCTGCGCGTGCGATAGATGATTTCGTAAACAATAATCTCTCCAACTGGTACGTGCGTCTCAACCGCAAGCGTTTCTGGGCCGGTGATATGGATCAGGATAAGCTCGCAGCTTATCAGACTCTCTTCGAGTGTCTGAAGACTGTGGCGTTGCTCATGGCTCCTTTCTCGCCCTTCTATGCTGACCGCCTCTATGCCGACCTTATGGCTCCGGCTGTGGGCGAGGAGTATGTATCGGTGCATCTCGCTGACTTCCCCAAGGCCGATGAGTCTGCCATCGACAAACGTTTGGAGGAGCGTATGAACCTCGCTCAGGTCATTACCTCTAACGTGCTGGCTCTGCGCCGCAAGGCCAACCTTAAGGTGCGCCAGCCTCTGCGCACGCTGCTCGTGCCGGTGATGAACGATGCCCAGCGCGATGACCTCCGTGCCGTGGAGCAGATTCTGCTCAGCGAACTTAATGTCAAGGAACTCAAGATTGTAGAGAATGAAGAATCCGGTCTCGTGAAGCGTGTCAAGGCTGACTTCAAGAAGCTCGGTCCGAAGTATGGCAAGATTATGAAGGACCTCGGCAAGGCTATCACGGCCATGGAGCAATCTCAGATTGCCGAACTTGAGAAGAACGGCGAGTATAAGTTTGTGGAGCTCCCCGGCGAACCGGTGGTGACTCTCGAGGATGTGGAGGTGATTCCGGAGGATATCCCGGGCTGGCTCGTTGCTAACGATGGCAGTGTCACCGTGGCTCTCGACGTTACGCTCACCCCCGAACTCAAGAATGAGGGTATGGCCCGCGAACTTATCAATCGTGTGCAGAATATCCGCAAGTCGTCTGACTTCGAGATTACCGACAAGGTGCGGGTGGAACTTAGCGACGTGCCTTCGGTGCGTGAGGCTCTCTCGCAGTTCAGCGATTATGTGGCTTCGCAGGTACTTGCCAATGAGATTACACTCGTTGAGGGGCTTGCCGGCGATGGCGTTGTAGAACTTGATATCGACGGTGAAATAATCTTCGCAAGGGTATCTCGCTGATATGTCGAAGTTGATGAATAACAATAATGATAGTATCGCCGGGGGAGCCGCTCCTTCGGCGATACGCTCTAATGCGGGAATACTCGCCTCTGCGATTATCCTGCTTGTGCTGGTTGCCGACCAGATTATCAAGATTTGGGTGAAGACCCATTTTTATCTTGGTGAGGATTATGAAATCACTTCCTGGTTTCATCTGAAGTTTATCGAGAATAATGGCATGGCTTTCGGCCTCGAACTTTGGAATAAGCTCTTGCTCACCTTTGGCCGTATTGTGGCCGTGGGCCTCTTCATTTGGTTTTTGGTGAAGATTCGCCTGAAATATGAATTGCGCACCGGTTTCATAGTGGCAGTGGCCCTTATTACGGCCGGAGCTGCGGGCAATATTTTCGATTGCGTATTCTATGGCCGTCTCTTCAATAACCCGATGCCTCCTGAATTGGCTGTGGCTTTTCCTCCCGGCGGCGGTTATGCCGACTGGTTTGAAGGCCGCGTGGTCGATATGTTCTATTTCCCTCTTTTCGATTTCTATTGGCCTGAGTGGATGCCTTGGGTAGGGGGTGAATATTATGAGTTTTTTGCTTATATATTCAATCTCGCCGATGCCTCGATTTGTGTGGGCGTGGCGCTGCTGATTCTCTTTTATTCCCGCGATTTCTCGTTGGCTTTCGCCGCTATCAGTGGCAAGGAGGATGATGGCGACAATGGCAAGAGTGTCGATGTGTCGAAAAGTAATTCTAAAGTGAAGAAGTGATGCGCAGCAAGGTGTGTAAGTCAGTAATGAAGATGGCGTTCCCGCTTTCGCTGCTTTCGCTGCTTTCTTTGGCGGCTTGTGTGAAGCGTCCGGAAAAGGTGATGACGGATCAGGAGATGGCCCCAATAGTGGCCGACTATGAGTTGGCGCGCGCCTGCGACCGTGGCGGTTCTGTCGGGATGCGTTCCGGCGGTGAGGATGATTTGCTCTTGGCGGTGCTTCGCGACCACAAGGTGAGCCACGAGGATTATGACTCCACCATAGCCTGGTATAGCCGCAACCCCGACAAGTATTTTATCTTGTGCGAGAAAGTTGAAAAGGAGCTGGATGCAAAGCAGCGTAAATATGCCGGCAAGGGTGAGACGCTTCAGTTTGACGACTTGTGGCCATATGGCCGCATGATGATGTTCAGCGGCTTTGCTTCGTCTGACGGCCTTGATTTTTCTATCCCATCGTCGGAGGTGGAGCCGGGTCAGAAGCTGAGGCTCAACATGCGTTTCAACTCAAGGGCTGAGGGCATGGCCCTGCTCGGCGTGGAGTATGAGGATGGCATGAAGGCTTACAACACCAAGCAGCTCTCTGACCGCAAGCTCGAACTGAATCTCCAGACTGACACAGCACGCCGGGTGCGCCGCATTTTCGGCAATATAGCTCTCGACAGCCAGTCGAAGTTGCCGCTCTGGGCCGACAGTGTGTCGCTTGCGTCGCTCCCTTTCGATTCGCTCGAATATTACCGCATACATTCACAGAAAATATATCGTAAACCCTCAAAAAAAGTGAAACGTGAAGTGCAAGATTCTCTGTCCGGTGCTGCTGATTGACGGCACCCTCCCCTCCGATAAATGTGAAGGTGAGGAGTGCTGCGTAAATGAGTTTGCCAACGTAATCGTGATTTTCGACAGCGATGGCGATGTGGCAGACATATATATGAAGCTGAAAAGGGGAGAGGCAGTGAAACTGGAGAAGTTTGGCATACTGCCCTGCGAAACGGAGCAGCCGTCAGTACTCCAGTCAGAGTTCCCACTGGCGCTAAAGCGCAGCACCGAGAACCAATGGCAGTTACGACCAAGAACCACTAATTGACAAACTTGCATAAGCAAACAACCTCATAACTAATAACTAATACTTAACACCTAAAAAAGTGTCGCAATCCGGATCGCAATCCTCCCTGATGTCAAGATTGAATGTCAAGGAACCCGACAAGTTTGATGTCTATATGCTCAACGATGATTTCACCACGATGGACTTTGTGGTGGAGGTGCTTCGCACGGTGTTTTATCGAAATGTTGCCGATGCGGAGCAAATCATGCTTGAGATTCACAACAATGGCATGGCCTTGGTGGGCACATACAGTTACGACATAGCACGCTCCAAAGTGAATATGGCTGAGCAGATGGCACGTGAGGAGGGCTTCCCGCTCCGCCTCCGCATAGAACGCAAGGGCTGATTTATTGATATGTTGTTGAGTTGATATTATGGAAATACCACGCCAATCAAAACTCCTGACTCAAGCGACCACCGAGGCAATACGTTTGGCCCGGTCTCTGCGCGAGCAGTTCGTTACGCCTGAGCATTTGCTCTGGGCAATAGCCTGTCAGCAGCAGTTTATCGATGCTGTGCACGGCAGGGAGCTTGCCGACTTTTTGCACGATTACATAACGCAAAATGCCGAGCCTCTGCCCGATGACATGGAGTATGACATGCCGGCCCCTTCGTCGCAACTTTCTGACGTAATCCGCGATGCTTTCGCCAATGTACTGAATGCAGCGCAAGATGAACTGAAGGTGACACACGTGGTGGCGGCTATGTTCGATTTGAGCGATTCTATGGCTCAAAATGCCTTGACTGACCTTTCGTCGGGCGACAAGGGTTCTTTCATGGGCATGCTGATTGATCATTACAATGATTGGGATAGCGTGGAAATGCAGGACTCTTTTGATGGCGACACGTTGGATGAGGCTGCAAATGCCGACCCTTCATCACAAGCTAAGGAGTGGATGCAATATGTGAGTTGCCTGAATGATATGGTGGAAACCCATAACCCTCTCATTGGCCGTGACCGCGAATTGGAGCGCACCATTCAGGTGCTCTGCCGTAAGGATAAGAACAATCCGCTGCATGTCGGTGAACCGGGCGTGGGCAAGACCGCGTTGGCCTATGGTCTGGCTTCCCGTATTAATGCCGGTGATGTGCCGGAGAGATTGAGCGGAGTGACGATTTATTCGCTTGACCTTGGTGCGATGATGGCCGGCACGCAATATCGCGGCGAAATGGAGAAGCGACTGAAGATGATACTTGAAGGTGTTTCTGCCGCTGCTCCTGATGGTGTGGAAAATATACTCTATATCGATGAGGTTCACAATATTGTCGGTGCCGGTCGTGTGGAGGGTGGCTCGCTCGATATATCCAACTTGCTGAAGCCATATCTCGAAAATGGCTCGCTGAGGTTTATGGGAGCCACGACTTATGAGGAGTTCAACCGTGCTTTCGCCAAAAGTAAGGGGCTTGCAAGGCGTTTCGAAAAAATCGACATCGCGGAGCCGTCGGTAGAGGAGTGCATCGCAATTCTGAATGGCCTCAAAAGTAATTATGAGGCTTATCATGGGGTGGAGTATTCTGATGAGGCTATTGCATATGCTGTGACCGGCTCTCAACGTTACATCAACGGTCGTTTCCTACCTGATAAGGCTATCGACCTCATTGATGAGGCCGGTGCCTGGGCGGAGGTTCATGGCGATGCGTTGCCGAATATAATAGGTAAGCATGAGATAGCGCGTGTGCTTGCCAAGATTTGCAATGTCGATGTGCTTGCAGAAGATAAGGATGACTTCACCCGTCTCGAGTCTCTGCAAGCCGATATGCTGCGCCGTGTGTTCGGTCAGGATGAGGCTGTGCGCAAGGTTTGCGAGGCTGTGCTTATGGCGAGCGCAGGACTTAAGGATGCCGAGAAGCCTATGGCTTCGCTCCTTTTTGTCGGGCCTACCGGCGTCGGCAAGACTGAGGTGGCCCGCGTGCTGGCCGACGAGCTGTCGGTGCCGCTGATTCGTTTCGACATGAGTGAGTATGCCGAGAAGCATGCGGTGGCAAAGCTTATTGGTTCGCCGGCGGGCTACGTGGGCTATGAGGATGGCGGTCTGCTGACTTCGGCGGTGCGCAAGTCGCCTCACTGCGTGTTGCTGCTCGACGAGTTGGAGAAGGCTCATGCCGACATTTACAATATCTTGCTCCAGGTGATGGATTATGGCATGCTCACCGACAATAAGGGTGAGAAGACTGATTTTCGCCATGCCGTGATTATCATGACAACCAATAGTGGTGCGCAGTTTGCCCGACAGGCTTCGGTGGGTTTCGGTTCAACTGTGGAGAGTGGCGAGGCGATGCTGCGTGCCGTGAAGAAGCAGTTCAAGCCGGAGTTCCTGAACCGTCTCACCGACATAACGATATTCCACGACATGACGCGCCCTATGGCGGAGCGCATTCTCGACAAGAAGCTCGATGCCTTGTGCTCGCTGCTCGCGGCGAAGCATGTCTCCCTCGAGCTCACGCCCGAAGCGCGCGATATCCTCCTCAAGGAGGGCTTCTCTCCAATCTATGGTGGCCGCGAGATAGACCGCGTCATAAACCATAAGCTGAAGCCCTTGCTGATGCGGGCCATCCTCTTCGGCAACCTCCGACAAGGAGGCGAAGCCAAAGTGTATCTGAAAGATGATAACCTCTCCTTATGAGTATTGATATAATGTCAATATGACATAATGTCAATATGTCATAATGACATAAATAAAAAATCCAAAACCAGAGAAGCCATGATATTCCAGTTAGACCAGGATTACCCCTTTTTCCCGCATCCTCTCGATGTGCCGGAGGCCGACCGCGAGGAGGATTCTCTATATGCGGTGGGTGGTGACCTGTCGCCGCGACGCCTCGTGGAGGCGTATTCGCTCGGCATATTCCCTTGGACTGACTTCCGGCTTCTCGAGGTGCCTGAGCAGGAGCGTGAGTGGTGGAATCAGCTGCATTGGCATTGCCCTTACGACCGGTTCGTTATTTTTCCAGATGAAGTTCATGTGTCACATTCGTTGCGCACGCGGCTTAACAAGGGGGAGTATCGTGTCTCGTTTGACGAGGATTTCCATGGGGTGATTTCCGGCTGCTCCAAGCTCCGCATCGACCAACCCGGAGCATGGCTTGGCAAACAGATGGTCGAAGCGTATACGAAGCTCTTTGAACTCGGCTTTGCCCACAGTGTGGAGGTCTGGTTGCACGGTGAGCTGATAGGTGGCCTGTACGGATTGCTGATCAATGGTGTGTTTTGCGGAGAGAGCATGTTCTCGCTGAAGCCGGACGCCTCAAAGGTAGCGCTCGTAGCCTTGGCCCACCGAATGCAGCAAAACGGACTGAAGATGATAGACTGCCAGTTCGAAACCCCGCACCTGCTAACCATGGGAGGCCGCCACATCCCCCTAAAAGAATACCTCGAAATAATGAACAAAGAGCATGAATAATGAATAATGAATAATGAATAATTTGGCTCAGCGAGCATAACCCCAACGCGAAGCCACCGGGAGGGAGGAGCCTCTGGCGACGACAACGAAGAATTACGCTGCATAGCGCACTGGGGGAGAGGAGGCGCCGCCGCCGACCAAAAAGGAAAAACAATGTATCCAACAAAAACACAACTCGAAGCCATATTTGATAAGTATAACAAGCTATGTTTCGGAGGTGCTTTGGTAAGGCCGCCGATTCATCTAAACCGTCGCAAGCGTAGCATGGGTCTGACAGTGGTGCGCACAGACACACGCACCGGCCGCAAGTCGATTCACATAGAGATAAGCGTGCTGAACGACTTGCCGGAATCTGAATACATCGATACCATGGTGCACGAGATGATACATTATTACATCTTTAGCAACAATCTGAAAGATGACGCCACCCACGGCTCGATATTCAGAAATATAATGGCAAGAATAAACAGCGAATGCGGAGTCAAGGTAACGCTCAACTACAAGGCTTCCGACGAAGAATTGCTTCAACCCGGTCCCAATTGGCGACATTTCTGTATAGCGAAGCTGCGCAGCGGAGAGTCGGCAATCTCAGTGGTAGGCCCATCAAAGCTCTTCGACTTCTGGCACGGCCTGAAAACCTGTTTCCCGGAAATAATGGAACTGCGCTGGTACGTATCCCGCCTTCGCTTGCTCGACGTCTACCCCCTCGCCCGAACCCCAAAACTCTACAAAATAACCCCCGACCGCCTCGAAGCCCTGCTCGCCAACGCCCAAGAACTCGAAAACGACGGCAAAGTAATCCGATTGAAGCAGTCTCTAAAGAGCAACGAATAGTGATTATGTGCCCGGTCAGATTAAAAGCATAGAATACACGACTGATAAAAATGTCGCGAAGCCACCGGGAGAGAGGAGCCTCCGGCGACGACAATGGGGTCAATCGTCAGAGGCAAGCAATGAGCTTGATGGCGTCGACGTAGCGTTCTATGCCTTCGGCTACGTGCTTGGCGTCGTTCATGGCGTGGACTACTGTGGTGGGGCGGTTTGTTACGTCGCCGCCGGCAAATACTCCTTTGCGCGTCGTCATGCCGTAGGGTGTCTCTTTCGTTATCACGTAGCCGTGGTCGTCTACCGATATCCCTTTGGTGGTCGAGACTATTCGGGTGGCCGGAGCCGATCCGACTGCCAATAGCAGGTAGTCGAGGGGCATCTCTTCGTTAGTGTATGTAGTCTCGCCGGCCTCATTCTCATGCTTGTAGGTCACTGTCACCGATTTCAGTTTGCCGTCATCGCCACCCTTTATGTCGGTCACGGAGGCATTCCAGTGAAATTCCACTCCTTCGCTTACCGCCTCGTCATATTCGGCGCGTAGCGCAGCCATGCGGTCTATGGTGCGGTGATAGAGTATTTTCACTTCGCCGGCGCCCATGCGCAGTGCGGTGCGTGCCGCATCCATCGCGGTGTTGCCGCAGCCGATAACCCCCACGCGGTCCCCCTTGCGTATCTTAAGCTCCTCACGCGCCATGTCGCCGCTCTGATACAAGGCCACACGTCGCAAAAACCAGATGGCTTGTTGCACTCCCGGATGATCTATGCCCGGTATGTTGAGCTTCTTTGGCACACCTATGCCGGTGCCCATGAATATCGCGTCGAACCCGCGGTCGAACAGATCATCGATGGTGAAATCTACACCGCATGTGCTGTTCAAGTGGAAATGCACGCCGAGGTTCTCTATTTTCTTTATTTCACGGCGCACCACCTCCTTGGGCAAACGGTATTCCGGAATGCCGAACTGAAGCACGCCGCCCGGCTCAGGCTCCATCTCAAATATTTCGACGGCAAATCCCTTGCGCGAGAGGTCGCCGGCGATGGTGAGTCCAGCCGGTCCGCTACCTATCACAGCTACGCGGCCTCGTGTCTTCTCCGGTATGAGTTCATGAGTTATGCCGGCCTCGCTGTCGAAGTCGGCTACGAAACGCTCTAACTTGCCCACATGGATGGGCGAGTCCTTCTTGCCCAATACGCAGTGTCCTTCGCACTGGCGCTCATGTGCGCACACACGGCTGCACACTGCCGGCAAGTTGCTCCGCGTGTTGATGATCGCCATGGCGTTGCCGAAGTTGCCCTTGGCAAGTTCGGCTATCCATTCGGGCATCTTATTGCCTATCGGGCACGCTTTCTGACATGCCGCCACCTTGCAGAGCAGGCATCGTTGCGCCTCGCGGATTGCCTCCGGAAGTGTATAATTGCCGGAGACCTCCTTGAAGTCCCCGGCATCGTCATATCTTTGTTCAGTCATTATTTCGCTGCAATCTTCGCCCAGCTGTCTTTAAGACCGACTGTCTTGTTGAATACGATGTGGTCGGCCGTAGTGTCGGGATCCACCACATAGTATCCGAGACGCTGGAACTGGTAGTGGTCGCCGGCCTTGACGCGCTCGGCAAGCCAGGGCTCCAATTTCGCACCTTGACGCACCTTGAGCGAATCCGGATTGAGGAGGTCGCGGAAGTCACCCTCCTCGGCGCTCGGGTTCTCCACGGCGAAGAGGCGGTCGTAATCACGTATCTCAGCATCGACGGCTGTCGGCACCGACACCCAGTGCAGCGTGCCTTTCACCTTGCGGTCGGCACCCGGCAGTCCGCTGCGGGTTTCGGGGTCGTAGGTGGCGTGTATCTCGGTGATGTTGCCCTCTGCATCTTTCTCCACTCCGGTGCATTTTATGATGTAGGCGCCCTTGAGGCGAACCTCCTTGTCGGGCGAGAGGCGGAAGAATTTCTTGGGAGGATTCTCCATGAAGTCTTCGCGCTCTATCCAGAGTTCGCGGCTGAACGGCATCTCGTGTGTGCCCTCTGCGGGGTTCTCCGGGTTGTTGTCCATCACCATGGTCTCGGTCTTGTCGGCAGGGTAGTTGTCGAGCACGAGCTTCACGGGGTTCTGCACCACACTTACGCGTGTGGCTGTCTTGTTGAGGTCTTCGCGCACTGAGTGCTCGAGCAGCTCGATGTGGTTGAGGGCCTCATATTTGGTGTAGCCGATACGGTTCACGAAGTCCTTGATGCTCGAGGGGGTGTAGCCGCGACGGCGTAGACCCCTGAGGGTCGGCATGCGCGGGTCATCCCATCCGTTCACCAATCCCTCGGTGACAAGCTGGAGCAGCTTGCGCTTGCTCATCACGGTGTAGGTGAGGTTGAGGCGGTTAAACTCTATCTGACGCGGGCAATAGCTCTCGTCGGCAAGCTCCTTTACAAAATACTCATAGAGCGGGCGGTGAGGCACAAACTCGAGCGTACAGATGGAGTGGGTCACACCCTCGAAGTAGTCGCTCTGGCCATGCGCGAAGTCATACATCGGGTATACCTTCCAGGTGTCGCCGGTGCGCCAGTGCGGAGCTTTGATGATACGGTACATGATCGGGTCGCGGAAGTGCATGTTGTCGCTCGCCATGTCGATTTTGGCGCGGAGCACCATGCTTCCCTCATCAAATTCTCCCTTGTTCATGCGCTCGAAAAGGTCGAGGTTTTCTGCTACAGGACGGTCGCGAAAGGGGCTGTTCTGGCCGGGCTGCGTGGGTGTGCCTTTCTGGCGGGCTATCTCCTCGCTGCTCTGCTCATCCACATAGGCCTTGCCCTCCTTGATCATGCGCACTGCCAGGTCGTAGAGCTTGGGAAAGTAGTCGCTGGCGTAGTATAGACGGTCTTCCCAGTCATAACCGAGCCAATGTATATCTTCCTTTATGGCGTTGACATATTCCATGTCTTCTTTCTGCGGGTTCGTGTCGTCGAAGCGCAGGTTGCAGGTGCCACCGAACTTCTCGGCGGCGCCGAAGTCCATGATGAAGGCCTTGGCGTGTCCTATATGAAGGTAGCCGTTAGGTTCGGGCGGAAAACGGGTGTTGAGCCGTCCGCCGTTCTTGCCGGCGGCAAGGTCGTTAACAATCTCCTGTTCCACAAAATTGAGGCCGCCCTCTGCGGTGCCCTCGGTCATCTCGCTTACTGCTTTAGTATCTTTTTCCATCTTTGTAGTGGTTGAATATTCTAACAAGTTGCAAAAATAACAAAAATCAATGATATATAATAATTTTTCATGAAGTTGCGTTATATAAATGTGCATCAACGTGGAGGACTTAACTCGTAAGTGTACTGCTTCTCCATGCTGCAAGGATTGTAAAATAAAATTATAAAATAGATGTAAAACTTAAAGATGCCTATGGCAAACGATTCCTCCTTATTATCTAAAAATGATGTGATGAATGCCGGCGCGCATGCGCCAAAGAATGCCACGCTTTGCTTCATCCGTCAGTTCGCCCGCACTTGCGCCACCATCCAGGGTTGCGCCATCGGAACCATGATTCTCAACTAAGTGCGCGACCGGAGCGCTGCTTGCAGGGGCGAAAACGTAACACAAACCGGGCCGGTTCATGATTGCTCATGTCCGGCCCGGTTTGCATATCCCTAAGTCGAGATAATGTGATTCTGAATTGATGTGTTTGGTGGCCCCGTGTCTCTGCACAACCCGTGTCTCTGCAAGCTCGGTGTTACCTTCGCTTCTACACGGTGAGCACTATGTCGCGCTCCTGGGCGATGCGGCGCAAGTTGAGTATCGCGTAGCGCATTCGGCCCAAGGCTGTATTGATGCTTACCCCCGTCACCTCCGCTATCTCCTTGAAGCTGAGCCCCTGATAGTAGCGCATCTTCAGCACCTCGCGCTGGAGCTCCGGAAGCTCGCTGATCAGATATTTCACATCCTCGCGTATCTGGTCTGAAATCAGTATGTCTTCTATCGTCTCTTCGCAAAGTTCTTTGCGGTTGAGTATATCCACGTCAGTTAAGTCCGAACTCTGCAGGTTTTCCGACTTCTCCTGACGGTAGTAGTCGATAATCAGATTGTGGGCTATGCGCGAGATCCATGCTGGGAACTTGCCGTTCTCAGTGTAGCGACCCTGACGTATTGTCTGGATAGCCTTCACAAAGGTCTCCTGAAAGATGTCGTTGGCTGCATCTTCGTTCTTGATTATGCGGAGTATGTAATTGAAGATTCGGTCTTGATGACGTTTCAACAAATTGTCGAAGGCCTCGTTGTTGCCTTCTGAGTATGCCTTGACCAACTGCTCGTCGGTCAAAGTTGCGTAGTTTGCCATGCTTGAGATGTTAGTGTGTTAAGTAATTTTTTTCTATAGGCAGGCGTTCTGTAATGCTGGTTATGATAATTGATTTGGGTTGATAATTTCCGGAATTCCTGATGCCCGGCCGGCCCGAGGTTATTCGTTCTCGACCTGACTTCCCTCTTTCCGAATGCAAAGTTATAATCATTTTGGCCAAAAAACAAGAGAATGAATCAAAAAGATTGAAAATTATTGTTAAAAACACAATAATCCCCAATCTTTTTCGTACAACACTATTTAATTAGTGAATAGTGAATAATGAATAATGAATAATGAATAATAGTCAACGATGTCAAACTAAGCTGCGTCGCGGACCGGGGATGAGGAGGCGCCGTCGACGACCACCGCCGACGACCACCAAAGAACTTCTAATCTTTAGTAAGTTCCAAAGCAACCCAACGGTTGCTGACCTTGCACCCGGTCTCGCGAAGCCCAAAGGGGGCCGCCGCCGCAGTAATCACCGGTATATCCTCCTCATAAAAACCGCTGAGATACATCTTGCCGCCCGACTTGGTGCGTGCAGCATAACGGTCTATGTCGCCCGTGATGATGTTGCGGTTGATGTTGGCCAGGAATATGTCGGCCGCCTCAAGGCTTTCAAGTGCCGATGCATCTCCGTTTATCGCCTCCATTTTCACGCCGTTGAGATTTATATGTTCCAGCGCATTGAGATATGCCGGTTCGTCAATCTCGATGCCCGTCACTTTCGAGGCGCCACGCATGGCGGCAAGTATGCCGAGTATGCCGGTGCCTGTGCCCATGTCTATTACCGTTTTCCCCTCAAGGTCTGCCTCAAGCAGATGCTGCACCATCTGCGAAGTGGTGTCGTGATGTCCGGTGCCAAACGCCATCTTGGGGTCGATCACAATGTCATATTCCGCCTGAGGCACATCCTTGTGAAATGTGGAGTGTATCACGCATCTCCCCTCTATCACTATCGGCTTGAAGTAATGTTTCTCCCACTCTTCGTTCCAGTCGCGACCCTCCACAAATTCGGAGCTTATATCAAACTTGACCTCCATCGGGAAGTCTGCCAGGGCCTCCTCGGCCACAGTCGTGCCGTTGCCGGCCTTGACGCTTATATATGCTGTGAGGCCCTCGCTGTCGGGCTCAAATGATTCAAACCCCGCATCGGCCATAAAGGCTGCTGCGAGGTCTGTAATGTCTTCAGTGCACGGCGTGGCCTGCACCCTTACACGGTAGTAATCGTTCATCTCTTTCAGTAGTCTATCTTGAAGTCTTTTATTTATGTGTTACAACAACAAAACAACAAAATGGCTATTTCTTCTTGTGGGTGAGCAGCCTTACGCCTTTCTTCACGGTGCCGAATGCCGATATGCCCATCAATATATAGTCGAGCGTGTTGAGGTTGCCAAGAAATTTCGAGGCTACCTTGCCGGCTATCGAGAAGAAGCCGGGCTTGCTCGGGGCCGAGAAAAATCCGGATTGACGGCGTCTTCCGCCCGGCTTGAGGTTCGAAAACGACTCCATCACCTTGGCCTTGCAGAATTCCTTGCGCACACCGAGCATGGCACGCTGATAGCGTATCTCATCGAGTGTATATCCCTTGAAACGGGGCACCTCCTCCACTATCTCTATCTCTTCTATTGTCTCTGTTTTCATGGCTCAATGTTTTTTGTCAAAGAATATCTTCGTTATCATTCTCGCTATGGGGGTGAGGATAATCGGCTTGCGCAGCAGATACAGGAGCAACAGGAATACCAGTATCGAGCCTGCTGTGCACAGATATGCCAATGAGGGCACGAGTATCATCTTGAAGAGTTCTGCGATGCAGAACGACAACATAATCAGCACCACCGTAAATAGCAACAGGCACACGAAGCCCAGTATCAGTGAGGTCAGGAGCATAGTAAGCTTCTCGGCTATGGTCAGCTTGGCATATTCCACCTCCAGACGCACCCAGATCTTCGACTGCTCTATTATATTGCGTATCTCTTCCACTATGTTCAGTTTCATATCATATAGTATTTGGAATCCTTATAAGAGAGGGGGCTTCCGGGTGTTTGTGCCGCACCTGAAGCCCCCTCGGTAAGTTCCTTGGTGATACTTGTGTCAGCTTACTCGCCGGCTGAGAGTTCGGCCACGAGTGCATCCACCTCTGCATCGCTGAGCTTGACGCCGCGGCGACGGAGCATCTTCACGAGTCGCTCGCGAATGGTGGAGCCTTTCTCCGGTGTGAACAGCAGCGCTGCGCCGCAGCCCACTATCGCGCCTCCGATGAAGGCTGATATATATGTAATTGCTTTCATATCTTTACTTTTTTTACAAGTTGTTGACCCGGATTGTGGGCCAGCTCCTTATTAGTCAATATGCTTCTCGATTTGATCTTCGATCTCGTCTACGAGCTCTTCCATCTTGTCTTTCTTCATGCAGATGCCTTTCTCCTTGAGGAGCTTGAGAATCTTTTCGCGAGTGTCTTCACCCTTTTCAGGTGCTGTGAGAAGTCCGATGGCTGCGCCTGCAACCGCACCGCCGATCACGGCGAGAATTACGTGTAATGGTTTCATAATATTTAATTTTTAGTTTCTGTTTCCTTTCTACTTCTTGCGGGATTTCATGATTTTTTTCATCACCATGGCCGCGGCATCTCAGCTTTTTAAAACCCGGTTTCATTGCCGGTTCCGGTGCCGGGTCCATGTCCCGTTACTATCATAACAATTTTCAAGCCGAAAAGATGCATGCGGTGTTAATTTTTTTTTGCATCATCTATTTTTGGGCCATAGGCTGGACCCCGGCGGCTGCTTCATAAGCCATAACTCCGCGCTCTGAGAGCTCCACCTCAGTCATGCCGCCGTAGAGCGCCGGCAGTTTGACATGTGTGTCATCTATATATGTCATGAATGGCAATTTCTCTCCTTCGGGTGTCTCCACGCTCCAGGTCTGTGTGGGCATGTCGAAGTCGAGCCGCACTTCCTCGCCCGTGGTCTGGTGGGTGATGGTGTAGCCTTTGCCGTCGCACGCTATCAGGTAACGGCCATGGTCGGTGTCGACGGCCTTGACCGATGCTGTCATCGGGTTGCTCCCGCTCCAGAATTCTATGGAGTTGATCACGAGCAGGTCGGCAAGCGCGGTGACCTCATATACCGGCAGAATCCAGAATGCGATAAACACCAATTCGTTGGCAAATTTCGGGCCGATATGCCTGTTCCAGCTCATCAGTTTGTTGGTCAGCCCGAATGAGCCGATACACGATGTGAACACCATGGAGGTGCCGGCGATAAGCAATGCCGCTACTGATATCTTTATTTTTTTCATTTCCTTAGTTTTATGCTTCACGCGCTTCACGTTTAGGATAACGCGATTATGGCGACGCGATGTTTTATGCTGTCGTTGTCTATCGTCTACGAAATTAGTTAATAAATTTCACATTTGCAACATTTCAAACTTTTTTGGCCGGCCCGAACGAGGAGGAGTAGCCGTCGTTGTGGCCTATGTGAGGTATGTTGAGCTCGGTGGCGAGCTTTATCACCCGTTCCCCCACGCCGGGGTTGAGCCTGTCGATGGCTTGCATCAGTTTGTTGGCTTTCTCTTTGGCTTGTCGTTCTCCCTCTATGTCGTCGAAGAGCGAGGGTGCGCTCATCATGGCCGGGTGTATGCGGTTGAGCGTCACTCCAGCCCGCTTGTAGGCGAAGCGGGGGTCGTAGATGCGTTCGAGCAGAGATATGCCGGCGGCAGTGATTTCGGCCGTGTCGCTCGTGGCCGTGGCAAATGTGGCCCCGGCTGCGGGTGAGTGGTAGCCCCGCTCGGTGTGGAAACGGTTGCTGCTCAAAAACACGCAAATCTCACCGCACTCTGCCTGCATGGACCGGAGCCTGCGAGCCACATGGCTGCAAAACATGGCTATGCGCGACCGCAGGTAGTCGAAGTCGGATATGTCGCTGGCGAAGGTGCGTGTCTCGCTTATGGAGTCCTGCACCTTGCGGTCCAGGTGCGTAAGCTCGATGCATGGCTGGCCGTGAAGCTCTCTCCAGCTCCGCTCACCGTTGATGCCGAGCTTGGCGCGTACCCACATCACATCTTTGTCGTAAAATGCCCCGATGGTATACACCCCATCCATATAAAGACGCTTCGCAAGCCTGCGCCCTATGCCCCAGAGCTCGCCGATAGCAAGCCTGTCCATTATATCTTTACGTTCCTGCTCGTCAAACAGTGTCACCACCTTGCGGCTGCTCTTCTTGCCTACCTCCGTGGCTATCTTCGTCAGGGTCTTGCTCGGCGCGAACCCCACGGTGACCGGTATATGCTCTTCGGCCCAGCAGCATTTGTATATCTCGGTGCCTATCTCCTCAAGCACCTCGTCGGGTATCCCCTCCATGTCGAGAAATGCTTCGTCTACCGAGTAGTCTATAGTGCGAGGTGCGTAACGGCGAAATATGTCATGTATTCTTATGCTGATGTCGCGATAGAGCAGATGGTTGCCCGATAGTGCCACCACTTTGCCATGCACTATCAGGTCGCGAATCTCAAATGCCGGCTGCCCCATCTTGATGCCAAGGCGTTTGGCTTCGTTGCTGCGTGCCACCACACAGCCGTCGTTGTTGCTCAGCACAACCACGGCGCGCCCCTCCAGCGAGTGGTCTAATGTCCGCTCGCAGCTGACGAAGAAGTTATTGCAGTCCACAAGACCAAGCATATCAGTTGTTCATTATGACCAGGTTTCCGTTGATTCGTATGTAGCTCTCCGAGTGAAGGAAGCTCATCACTTCCGCCATCTTTTTGCCATCTCCGCCCATGTCGCGCTCCATGATGCGTATATCCACTCCTTGCGGATGCGCTTTGAGGTAGTCTATGACTTTTTGCAGCAGTGTATGTGCTGCTTTTTGCCCATTTGATTCTTTTTTCTTGCTGCGGCACACGTCGCAACGTCCGCATTTGTAGTCTCGCTGTTCGCCGAAGTATTCAAGCATCCTGTTTTCGCGGCATATGTGGGGATTGAAGGCGTAGTCGATCATTGCCTCCACGCGGTCGCTCAGTATCTTCTTGCGGTCTTCGTAGATGGTTTTGCCGATTGTCACATAGCGCGACTCCTCGCGTGCGGTAGGGATATACATGAGCGGGGCGCGGCTCCTGGGCATGTAGCTCAGCACTTTCATGCGGGCAAGTTCGAGCAGGGCCTCATATACTTTGCGTTCAGCCGTCTGCATGGCACGGGCTATGGTGCTTTCATTTATTACCACGTAGTCGGAGAAGAGTCCGGTGTAGCCGCGCAGCAGGAGTGTCAGCACGGTCTCGGCGTTTTGCGTCAGGCCGTGAAGTGTGTAGAGGTCTTCGCGCTTGCAGGTTATCTTGACGCGTGAGGCGCGTTCGGTCTCTTCGAGATATTCAAGATATCCGGCCTGCCCGAGCAGGTGCAGCGCGGAGCGGCATTGGCGCTCCTGATAGCCGAATGTGTCGCAAAATTTCTCTATGTCGAACTCTTTGAGCGTGTCGTATCCTTCTCCCACGGCGATGTTGAGGTTGTTGCATACGCGCTCATATATCTTTCTTATCACATCGCGCTCAGGAAATGCCTCGGTGACGCGGCGCCGCATCACTCCTTTGTCGGTCTTTGATGTGAGCAGCACGGCGTAGCTGGTGAGCCCGTCGCGCCCGGCGCGGCCCGCCTCCTGGTAGTATTCTTCAAGACTGGGTGGCAGGTCGTAGTGTATCACCACGCGCACGTCGGGCTTGTCGATGCCCATGCCGAAGGCGTTGGTGGCCACGATAACTCTTATGCTACCCTCTTTCCATGCGTTCTGGCGCTCTTCTTTGAGTTCGTAGCTCAAGCCGGCGTGATAGCCGGCCGACGATATGCCGGTAGATGCGAGATATTCGGCTATCTCGCGGGTGCGCTTGCGGCTCCTCACATACACTATGGCCGTGCCGCTCGTGCGGCTGAGTATATGAAACACTTCGTGAATCTTGGTCTCTGCCGGACGCACTATGTAGTTGATGTTCTCGCGCGAGAAGCTCATGCGGTGTATGTGCGGCTCTGTCATCTCCAGTTGCCGGCATATGTCGGAGGCCACGGTCGGGGTGGCCGTGGCGGTGAGGGCAAGCACCGGCACTCCCGGTTTCTCTTTGCGCAGCCGCTTTATGTTGAGGTAGGCCGGCCGGAAGTCGTAGCC
>CAJTYC010000050.1 GCA_910584185.1 uncultured Muribaculaceae bacterium | reverse complement strand
GTCGGCAAAAGTAAGTTGCAGAAAATGCACATATACTTTGTGCGCGACCTATAATTTCTACTACTAATCATTGTATTCCCAGCATACGGTGTGTCTGGAGCGAGAGTGTCCAGCGGGGGTCGTCGAGCACACGCTGCACTGTGCGACGCATGTTGGCGGCGCACACCTCGGCATCAGGCACGAAGCAGGGTTGCAAATACATGAGCGTATCCGGGCGACGGCATTGCAGCGAGAAATACAGGTCAAGGTCCTGACCCGTGTCGACCACCTTTATCTCGTCGGCGCGGTCCACTGTGAGTGCAGCCACGGCCTCCGACCTGGGGCCGCAAATGCCCGTCTTGGGCGACACGGTGACCCAGTCTACTGACTCCGGCACGGGGTGCGTGCCGTTGGTCTCCATGCAAACCTGCATATCACAACGCTCCTTGAGCGTGCGTACCAGCTCGTCGTCGACCACGAGCGAAGGCTCCCCTCCGGTAAGCACAATAAGGCGCGCCGGGTGGCGCGACACCTCATCGGCAATCTCGCCGGCCGTCATCTCCACATACGAAGCATGGTCAGTGTCGCAAAAAGGGCATTTCAGGTTGCAGCCCGAAAAACGAACAAACACCGACTGAACGCCGGTGTGATGTCCCTCCCCTTGCAGGGAATAAAATATTTCGTTTACCTTATACTTCATACACAGCAGTATTGCCGTCACTCTCCTCTACAGTGGCCCTGAAGCACATCGGCACAGTGTCCACAATCCAGCGGGCTATGTTCTCGGCCGTCGGGTTGAAGTCGAGCTGTTCGTTGAGCACGCGATGGTCGAGACGGTCTATCACAGTGCGCTTGATCACCGAGAAGTCTATCACCATGCCATTCTCATCGAGCACTTCGGAGCGGCACTCCACCGTAACTCGCCAGTTATGGCCATGCAGGCGGGTGCATGGGCTCTCGTAAGTGAGGTTAAGATGGTGGGCGGCGCTGAAGTCGAAAGTCTTCTTAACGTAATACATCTCAAATAGTCTTCTTGGCACGCACCGGACGTCTCTTGGGAGCGGGAGCCTCAACCACCGGCTCCTCAATGCCGGCGAGGGCCGGGTCGATCATGATACGTCCGCAATACTCGCACACGAGCACCTTCTTGTGCATCTTAATCTCGAGCTGGCGCTGGGGCGGGATACGGTTGAAGCAACCGCCGCAGGCATCACGCTGCACAGTGACTATGCCGAGACCGTTGCGTGCATTCTTACGAATACGCTTGAAGGCGGCGAGCGTGTAATCGTCAATGCCGGGCTCAAGCTCCTTGGCCTGCTTGAGCAAGTTCTCCTCCTGCTCCTTGGTCTCTGAAACTATCTCGCTGAGTTCCTGTTTTTTCTGCTCGAGTATATGCTCGTTGTCGGAGAGTTCGATGTTGGCATTCTCTATCTCGCGTATCTTCTCGTCGATCTTTAACTGAGCGTCACGGATATGCTTCTCGTCGAGCTGAATCTCGAGTTTTTCAAACTCACGCTCCTTGTCGAGGAAAGTGAACTCGCGGTTGTTCTGCACGTTATTGATCTGTTCTTCGTAACGTGCTATCTTCTGGCGACGCACCTCCGCATCCTCCTTTTTCTTCGCAATGAGGTCGCGAAGCTCGGCGATTTCCTCTTCATGTTTGCGGATACGGGTCTGGAAGCGCACGATCTCATCTTCGCGGTCTTTCACCTCGTTGGGGAGTTCGCCACGGAGTATCTTGATGCGGTCAATCTCGGAGAGGAGTGTCTGAAGTTGATAGAGGTTTTTCAGACGTTCCTCCACGCTGCGCTCTTTCTCGGTTTTCTTATCTGCCATATATATTTTCGATTTATTTGAATTCGTTTTATTGTAAATTTCAGTCAGCTCACATCACCGCAATCGGGCTTTTCTGGTCTTCGGAGAAGTATACCACCAAGTTGGGATATTGCTGGCGTATGATGCGCGAGAATATCTTCATGGAGCAGAGTTCACTCTCGTAATGTCCGATGTCGGCAATCAGTATATTGTCGCCGAAGCCGGCGAATTCGTGATATTTCACGTCGCCGGTGATGTAGATATCGGCATTGGCCGCGATAGCATCGCGTATGAAGGAAGCTCCCGAGCCACCGCAGAGAGCCACGCGCTTCACCACAATCTTGCTCGAAAGTGTGGAATATCTCAAGGCCTTGACGCTGAATTTCTCCTTTACCTTTCGCAGGAATTCGAGCGTCGGCGTAGGGTTGACATCGCCCACCACACCGAGTCCGGTGTCGGCACCGGGCTGCGAGGGGACAAGCACGCTGAGATTCTTCAGCCCGAGCATATGCGCCATCTCGTGGCTCACGCCGTTCCAGGCGGAGTCGAGGTTGGTGTGGGCGGCATAAATCGCCACACCGGCTGCGAGCGCACCCATGACAATACGCTGGGTCTCGTCGGCTCCGGTGAGACTTTTCAAACCGCGAAATATGAGAGGGTGATGCGACACTATCATATCGCACTGCCTCCTCTTGGCCTCCTCGAGCACCTCCATGGTGACGTCGAGGCAGAGCATCACAGCGTTGACCGTAGCCTCCGGGTCGCCCACCTGCAGGCCGGCATTGTCATAGTCTTCCTGCAGGCGGAGCGGCGCAAATTCCTCTATTACGTTTGCTATATCTCTAACTGTCATTCTTTCAGTTTGATCTGCAGTTGCAGTTCGTCAAGCTGCGAGTCGTCAATCGGCGACGGGCTCTCGTTCATTACGTCGCGACCGGAGTTGTTCTTGGGGAACGCTATCACGTCGCGGATGGTGTCGAGGCCTGCAAGTATCGACACAAAGCGGTCGAAACCGAGCGCGAGACCACCGTGAGGGGGAGCGCCATACTTGAAGGCATCCATCAGGAAGCCGAACTGCTCGTGCGCACGTTCGGGGGTGAAGCCGAGAAGCTCGAACATCGTGTCCTGAAGCTCGGCGTCATGAATACGTATGGAGCCACCGCCAAGTTCGGTGCCGTTGACCACGATATCGTATGCTGTGGCGCGCACCTTGCCGGTGTCGCTGTGGAGCATCGGTATATCTTCAGGATTGGGCGATGTGAAGGGGTGGTGCATCGCATAGTAGCGCTGAGTCTCCTCATCCCACTCGAAGAGGGGGAAGTCAATCACCCAGAGGGGTGCGAAGACATTTTTGTCGCGCAGTCCGAGACGGTTACCCATCTCGAGGCGGAGCTCGCAGAGCTGCTTGCGTGTCGCCATGGCATCACCGCTCAGAAGCAGGAGCAGGTCGCCGGGCTTTGCACCGGCATGTTCACCCCAAGCCTTGAGCGCAGCCTCATCGTAGAATTTACCCACCGAGCTCTTCACCGAGCCATCTGCCTCAAACTTAACCCATACCATACCCTTGGCACCCACTTGCGGACGCTTCACGAACTCCGTGAGCTCGTCGAGCTGCTTGCGGGTATAGCCGGCACAACCCGGAGCACAGATACCTATTGTAAGTTCCGCATTATCCACCACGCCGAATCCGTGACCTTTGGCCAGGTCGGTGAAGTCTACAAACTCCATGCCGAAGCGGATATCCGGTTTGTCGCTACCATAACGGCGCATGGCGTCGTGCCATGTGATGCGGGGGAATGCCTCGGTGAAGTCGATATTCTTGACATACTTGAAGATATGCTTCACAAGACCCTCAAACATCTGAATCACATCTTCCTGCTCCACGAAGCTCATCTCGCAGTCAATCTGCGTGAATTCCGGCTGACGGTCAGCACGGAGGTCCTCATCGCGGAAGCATTTTGCGATCTGGAAGTAGCGGTCAAAGCCCGACACCATAAGCAGCTGCTTAAAGAGCTGGGGAGACTGGGGCAGAGCATAGAACTCGCCGGGGTTCATGCGCGAGGGCACCACGAAGTCGCGAGCACCCTCCGGGGTAGACTTCACAAGAATCGGAGTCTCAACTTCAAGGAAGCCCTGGGAGTCGAGGTAGCGTCTGATTTCGAAAGCCATACGGTGACGCAGCTCGAGGTTGCTTCTCACAGCCGGGCGACGCAAGTCAAGATAACGGTATTTCATGCGGAGGTCATCGCCGCCATCGGTGTTGTCCTCGATGGTGAACGGAGGCACCTCGCTCTTGTTGAGGATGCGGAGCCCGGTGGCAATAACCTCTACCTCACCTGTGGGGAGGTTAGGATTCTTCGAACTGCGTTCGGCCACCTCACCCTCCACCTGTATCACGTATTCACGGCCAAGGTGGCTGGCAGTTTCCGCCAATTCTGCATCTTTCTCGTTGCTGAACACAGCCTGAGTCAGGCCGTAACGGTCGCGGATGTCCACAAAAGTCATACCGCCCATCTTGCGGGCCCTCTGGACCCAGCCGGCGAGCTTCACGCGCTTGCCGGCATCAGCGAGGCGAAGCTCGCCGCATGTCGTATCTCTGTACATACCTGTTATGTTCCTTTGCTATGTCGCGGCCCTTCTTGCGCACGCGCATATTAAGCACGCAAAGTTACAAAAAATATTTCTAACTTCAAAAATAATCTTTTTGCTTTTTACGCGAAAGCTCCCAAAGCCCTTAAAGCCGCTAAAGTCCTTAAAGTCCTTAAAGTCCCTAAAGTCCTTAATGACCTTAATGACCCTAACCCATGAACCGAAAAAAACGGTTACTCTCACGAGCAACCGTTTTTTTGGCGGCTTGCAATACCGCCATAACTTAATGAACAAAAATCTATCTTCTACGTTATGTAAACACTCCGCCAACCTGAAAAGTTTCGGAGTGCTCAGCTATTTAACTCTTATTAACACTTGTTAACCATTTTACTACTTGTCAACCTCCTTTACGGTCAGCGGCAATGTCACACAGTTGTAGAGCACCCTGATTTCATTGTATACGCGCTGCGCATAGGGAAGCGAGAGGAGATAGAGGAGGACTCCTGCGGGGAAGAACCATTTCAGGAAGTTGCTCATTTTCTGTTTTTTTGCCGGGCATAATATCCACAACGACCGTGTGGTGGGGAATCGGTTGAGCCGCGCTATGACCATGGGGTCACGTGAGTCGGAAAGCAGGGACACGAGCCTGTCGGCTTCCTCCCCTATCGTGTCGATTTGGGCCGGGGCGTAGGTGCCACTCCAATAGGCAGCATACGTCGGCCTCGGCTTGTGTGTGGCGAGCCATGCCGCAGAGTCAAGCATAAGATTCTCTGCGAGAGCCAAGGCAGAGCCAACCGGTATATCGTTGATTACGACCTCCTTCATGGGGACATGTCGTGATTCCGGCAGTCCGAGTCGCCGTCTTAGCCATTCCTTATACAAATCCGGATTGAACACTGCCGAGTCGTTCATGGCCTTGTAGGTCACGAAGATGCCGAGCGGCAGCAGCACGAATGTGGAGAGCCACATGCCTACCCATACCACCCAATGCCCATCGCGGGCCAACTTGTAGCCTGTATTGTCTATTATATAATAGAATAGGAATAGCAGCACCGATATGACGAGCGGGGTGCCGAGTCCACCTTTACGTATTATGGCACCGAGCGGCGCCCCTATAAAGAGGAATATAATGCAGGCCACAGAGAGCGTGAACTTCTTGATAAGTTCTATCTGATGACGCCGGAAACGTTTCCACTCATCATTCAACTGAATGGCGCGAAACTCCACCTCCATCTTCTGACGCCCCACGGCGCTCCGGGCACCGGCAAAGACACCATCGAGTCTCGACGGCTCAAACGACCTCAACAGCGAATCGAGGTTGAATTCAGCTCCTGACGCGTAAGCCTTAGGCGCGGAGGTCCCGGGCGCGGAGGTGTGCGGCGCGGAAGCCTGCACCAGCTCCATATATGCAAGATTGCGGTCGAACTGTCGGCCGGCGTCATGGCCTATTGAGTCGATGCGGACACTCAGCGAGTCGAGCGACTGCTGAAGCTCCTTCATATTCTTGCCTACATATTGGCTTCTCATGCCCCCTTCGTCGAGACGGTTGAAGTTATTGTCGAATGCGATAAGCACCTCCTTGTCGAGAAATGACTCGCGGCGGAATGGCACATTAGCGCTCCCTGCCTTCTGGTCGCGCAGGTTCTCAAACTGCTCTCCCTGAAAGAGGTGCAGGTAGAGATAACGCGAATCTTTAGTGAAAGCGAGCCGGGCGGAGTCGGCCACGAGTATAGTGGCATTCTCACCCCCCTTCTGCACATTATATATCATCACGTCATGAAGCATACCCGTCTCGCGGTTCTTATGCTTCACATAGAGGCTGTAACCCGGAATCTGGTCGTAGAAGGCACCCTCCGGAATTTCAAGCTCAGGACTTTTCTGACGAGCCGAGAAGAGCAGGGTCCACATCTTCACCTGCGCGCGCGGCAGCACATCGTTCTGGAAGAAGAAAGCCCCCACGGCCACAAACGATATAAGCACAATCAGTGGGCTCATGGTCTTGACGAGCGAGACTCCCGAAGCCTTTATGGCCGTAAGCTCGCTCTTCTCGCCGAGATTGCCGAATGTCATCAGGCTCGCCAGCAATATGGCGAGCGGCAAAGCCATCGGCACCATGCTCACGGCGGCGTAGAAGAAGAGTTCGCCGAGAAGCCCCACGGAGAGGCCCTTGCCCACAAGGTCATCGATGTAACGCCACAGGAACTGCATGAGCACGATGAAGAGCACGATGAAGAATGTCATCGCGAACAACGGCAGGAAACTCTTCAAAATGAAGAGATATAGACGCTTTACTACTCTCATATTAAGGTAAGACTCCACGGCGCATGACGCGTCATACTCCATAACGCAGCTGAAGCCACGCGCCAGACGGCAGTGCAATTTTCAGCAAAAATAGCTGCTGCGGAAGAACGCCTTGAAGTTTTGTGATGTAAAGTTAGGAATTTTTATTCATACACCGAAAATTTTTTGTTAAATTTGCAAATAATCGGCGAGAGGAGACCACAAGCGCCTGCCCTTACCCCTAATAAAAGAGTCCGTCTCATAAAAAAGTCGGGTTACTGAAAATTTTGGACAAACTACCATAAAAATACATATAAAATTATGAAACTATTTGAAAGACTTACACGTCGTGCGCAAGAGAATCCGCGCCGTCTCGTGCTTCCCGAATCACTTGAGCCCCGCACACTCCAGGCTGCCAACCGTGTCATAGGCGACGGCATTGCCAATGTCACCTTCATCGGCCGCAAGGAGGAAATCCTTGCCAAGGCTTTTGAGTTGGGTTTGCCGCACATCGAGAAGGCTTCGTTTGTCGACAGCGACGATGTGGAGTACACTGAGAAATATGCAGAGCTTTTCCAGAAGCTCCGCGCCAAGAAGGGGGTGACCATCGAGCAGGCCCGCGAGCAGGTGCGCAACGGCCTCTACCTCGGCTGCCTGATGATCAAGGCCGGCGATGCTGACGCCATGGTGGCCGGCGCTTTGTCGCCCACATCGCATGTGCTCCGCGCTGCATTCCAGGTGCTCAAGACCAAGCCGGGCATTTCGGTGGTGAGCGGTGCCTTCATCATGTTGCTGCCGGAGAATTGCCATTTTGGCGACCAGGGCATGCTCGTGTTTGCCGACTGCGCCGTAGTGCCCGACCCCACCGCCGAGGAACTCGCCCAGATTGCAATCTCAACCGCCCGCACCACCCGCGAAATCGCAGGCCTTGAACCCCGCGTGGCTATGTGCAGCTTCTCCACCAAGGGCTCGGCTACCCACGAGCGCATCGACAAGGTGATCGAGGCCACCAAACTCGCCCATGAGATGGACCCCGAGCTGCTTATCGACGGCGAACTCCAGAGCGACGCTGCCATAGTGCCGGCTGTAGGACAGATGAAAGCCCCCGGCAGCCCGGTGGCCGGACACGCCAACACGCTCATATTCCCCTCGCTCGAGGTGGGCAACATAGCCTATAAGCTCGTGCAGCGTCTCGCCGGGGCCGGTGCGGTTGGCCCGATACTCCAGGGTCTCGCAGCTCCGGTCAACGACCTCTCGCGCGGCGCCACCGTCGACGATATCATCAACACAATAATCGTAACCTGCAACCAGGCAATCACAGACTGAGATGAACATATTAGTATTGAACAACGGCAGCAGCTCCGTGAAGTATAAGCTCTTCGACAGCTGCACAAGCGAAGTGCTCGCAGCCGGAGGCGTGGAGAAAATCGGCCTCCCCGATTCTTTCATCAAGTTCGAGCGTCCCGACGGCTCAAAGGCTAAGATCGAGGTTTCAATGCCCGACCACAAGGAGGCTATCCGCCAGGTATTCAAGGTGCTCACCGACCCTGCGACGGGCGTAATCCGCAGCCTCGACGAAATCAATGCCGTAGGCCACCGCGTGGTGCATGGCATGGAGTATTTCAACAAGTCAGTGCTAATCACCCCCGAAGTGATAGAGAAGGTGAAGGAGTGCTACCCCGTGGCACCGCTCCACAACCCGGCCAACATCATCGGCATCGAGGCGATTCTCGACCTTCTCCCCGGTGTGCCTCAGGTAGGCGTATTCGACACAGCTTTCCATCAGACCATGCCGGCGCACGCTTATATGTATGCACTTCCCTACGAAACTTACGAGAAATATGGAGTGCGTCGTTACGGTTTCCACGGCACCAGCCACCGCTATGTGTCGGCTCGCGCATGCGAATATCTCGGCCTTGACCCGCAAAACAGCAAGCTCATCACATGCCACATCGGCAACGGCGGCTCAATCACCGCCGTGCTCAACGGCAAGAGCATCGACACTTCGATGGGCCTCACCCCCACCGAGGGCCTGATGATGGGTACCCGCGTGGGCGATGTTGACCCGGGTGCGCTCGTTTACCTTATGAAGGAGATGGGCCTTGACGCCAACGGACTGGAGAAGATGATTCAGAAGCAGAGCGGTGTGCTCGGTGTGAGCGGTATCAGCAACGACATGCGCGACATCGAGGCCGGCATCGAGAATGGCGACGAACGTGCCAAGCTCGCCATGGATATGTACAACTACCGCATACTCAAATATATCGGCGCATACGTGGCTGTGCTTGACGGCGTAGACGCGATTGTGTTTACCGGTGGTGTGGGCGAAAACCAGTGGGGCACCCGCAAGTGGCTCTGCGACCACCTGGGCTATCTCGGCGTGAAAATCGACAACGAGGCCAACAAGGTGCGCGGCGAAGAGAAGGTCATCTCCACCAAAGACTCCAAGGTCACAGTGGTGGTCATCCCGACCGATGAAGAACTCGTCATCGCAAGCGACACAGCAGAAATAGTAGGAGCCGAATGCTAAGCTACATCACTTGGAACGCCGACCCGGTGCTATTCTCTTTCGGCCCGATAGCCGTGAGATGGTACGGGCTGGCATTCGCCATAGGATTCACCGTCGGTTACGCCATCGTGGCGAAGATGTTCAAGCACGAGGGCGCCCCGGAGAAATGGCTCGGTTCGCTGCTCGGCTATGTGGTGGTGGCCACCATCATCGGTGCGAGGCTCGGACATGTATTCTTCTACGAATGGGACTACTACTCCATGCACCCGGAAAAAATCCTGAAAATATGGGAAGGGGGACTGGCCAGCCATGGAGGCACCATCGCCATCATCATCGCGCTTTTCCTCTGGAGTTGGATTGTCAGCAAGAAGCCGGCATCATGGATTTTCGACAAGATAGTGGTGGCGATTGCACTCGTAGGAGGACTGATAAGGCTTGGCAACCTCATGAACAGCGAAATCTACGGCGGTCCTACCGACCTGCCCTGGGGATTCCTCTTCGTGCGCAACGGCGACACACTCCCTGCACACCCCACGCAGATCTACGAGGCACTCTGCTACTTCCTGCTCTTCGGGCTGCTGATGTGGATGTACTGGAAGAAAAACGCCCAGGAAAGGCCATGGCTCATAACGGGCATCTTCTTCATCGGCATCTTCCTGCCCCGCTTCCTTATAGAATATGTAAAGAACGTGCAGGTGCAGTCGGAATATGAGATGATAGCGAAATATGGCATCAACATGGGCCAGCTCCTCTCCATACCCTTTATATTAATAGGAGTGGCGCTGATCATCTACGCCATGAGCCGTCCACGCGTATCCTTCAAGTTTCCGAACCAATACGCCCCGGACCCCGACGCCAAGAAGAAATGACCGCCCCAAAGACGGGTCAGACAAGTCGGACAAGTCAGACAAGTCAGACAGGTCAGACAGGAGAAAAGGAGGGCTTCCAGAAGGAGAAATCTTAACAAAACGACAGCAATTGCAGTCAAAAACAAGCGACCGCAATACATATCAGCGACAAAAGTGAGGGTATCGGTAGTCCGATACCCTCACTTTTGAGCATAAAGTCTGAATATTTGTAAAATCATATCAAATTGAATACAATATATTGTTAAAAAATCAAAATGACATAAATTTTCTTGTAAAAATATTTTTTTGTTACAAGAAATTTTACTAACTTTGCCACGTGTTTTTCATGGTATTAGATTTAAGGTTAGAGGATAAGTTGTCGTGAGACAATTTATCTTTTTTATTTTTAAGAAGTTAGCTCTCCTCTCCACCCCTACTCTCCACTCTCCCATTTTTTGGGTCTATATATAAAATGGTTGAAGTGTTAATCTTCGTTGTCGTCGCCGGTGGCTTCGCGTCGATGAGCGCGGCGCGAAGCCACCGGGAGGGAGGAGCCTCCGGCGACGACAACAACCGTTTTTACGATGCCTTCAGCCGTCCTGGCAATGAGTTCAATTCAGCTTGCGCGGAGGGAAGATTCTTGATTATCTCTCATCTTGAACGGAACTACAGCAACAAAATCTCGAGGGAGCTATGCTTGAGCCTCAATGAAGTGGCTCGGGAAGTGGCTGAATGAAATTACTGACAGCTAAAGAGGGGCCTTCTAATATGGCGACTTCAAGGCCGCGGCGCACCCGCGGCAAAAGTAACACCCCGTGACAGCAAAAAGCAAGGAAGGCATGAAAGCAAAAAGCACAAGTTGAGAATCTCCTTGGGTATTGGATTGCTGCTAAAAGCAGCGTGTCATTTTGTTAAGAAAGGAAAAGTTGTGTTAAATTTGTTTAAATTTTAGGGTTTTATGTTGCACTGATTTTTGCATCTCACTTATTTGTCGTAACTTTGCAGTGTGTTTTTCATAGTATTAAATTAAGATTAAGGTTTCAGTCTACTTCTTTGTGAAAAGAGGTAGACTTTTCTTTTGCTCAATTTTTCATAAATTTCAGTGTTTTTTTCTACATATTTTCAATTATCGCTTACTACAGCGCTACTCGGATTTAAACACCTTTTCCCCATATCCCCTACGTATCAGGGCGCACAGAAGCGCGTACCCGCCACTTCATGATTTTTACTGATTGAGCATTGCTTGCGCGTCCGAGCCGACAACGGCAACTTCAAGATTTTGGGTACCGCCTCACAATGGATACAAATTTAGCGACATCGGTGAGAACATATGGGCGAAGTGGGTTGTTATGATTATGTATTTGAAATTTTCCTTAAACAAATTTAATTTAATACATATATTATGGAAACAACAAAATCTCTCGTTGGCACTAAGACTCGTGAAAACTTGGCTTTGGCTTATGTGGCTGAATCTTGTGCTTATACCCGTTACACTTTCTTCGCTCAGGCTGCCCAAAAGGAATCATACTTCCAGTATGCCAATATATTTAATGAAACTGCTGACAATGAACTTCATCATGCCAAGATTTTCTTGAAATATCTTGCTGAGGGTGATTGCCAGACCCCTGAGGCCGTAGGCGTTGATGCCGGTGTAATCGGCAAGACTGTCGACAACCTTAAGGTGGCAGCAGCCGAAGAGGAGCAGGAGGGTGTGGTGCTTTACACCAACGCCGCCAAGGTGGCCGACGAGGAGGGATTCCCCGAAATAGCCGACCGCTTCCGCGCCATCGCAACTATCGAGAATCATCACCGCGAACGTTTCAACAAGATGCGCGAGCGCATCGAAAACGGCACCGTATGGAAGAGCGACAAACCTGTGGTATGGCAGTGTTTGGTATGCGGTTACATCACCGAAGGCACAGAGCCACCGGTAAAATGCCCCGCTTGCTACCATCCGCAGCAGCATTTCATGCGCGCCGAGGATAATGTGTAACAAAAAATTTTGTATCTTTGCACTATGGTTTTTGAAAGACTCACCGGCATAGTGCTTGATACAGTGAAATATTCTGACAGGCATAACATCGTCACCCTTTTTGCGCGCGAGCAAGGGAGGGTGGCGATGCTTGTATCTGCCTCCCAAGGCAAGACGGCACGCGTGCGCAACGCCATGCTTATGCCCCTCTCGGTGATCAGCTCCGACGTAAACTTCATGCCTACCCGCGAGCTTCAGTATCTCAACAAGTTCACGCGCGAACTTACATGGCGAGAGATTTATTTCAGCCCGGTCAAATCAGCTATCGGCATGTTTGTGGCAGAATTCGTTTCGGCTTACGTGCGCCAGTCGCCACCCGACCCGGCACTCTGGGACTATATAGTGGCCTCGCTGAAGGTCCTCGACGCGGAGAGTCATTCACCGGCCAACATACACATAGCCTTTCTGATAGGCTTCTTGGATTATGCCGGCATAAAGCCCGACCTGACAGGATGGCGCAAGGATGCGTGGTTTGACCTGCGCGGAGGCACAACACTCCTCACCCCTCCCCCACACCGCGATTACCTTTCGCCGCAGCTCTCCTCACTCCTACCGCTGCTCAGCCGCATGACACTTCGCAACGCCTGCCGCTTCCGCTTCACGGCAGCCGAACGACGCCAGCTCATATCGCTGCTGCTGCGCTACTACTCCCTCCACTTCCCGGGCCTAAACGCCCTGAAGTCACCGGAAGTCTTGGCAGAAGTCTTCGGCTGAAAAGACCTTAAAGACCTTAAAGACATTAATGACCCTAATGACCCTAAAGACCCTAAAGACCTTAAAGACCTTAAAAACTCTAAAATATATGACAAATAAAATCACCTTAATGGCATTGGCGGCATTAGCGGCAACGCCGCTGAGCGCACGCCACACCGAGACTCTCGACGGCATATGGCGCTTCGCAGAAGTAGACTCCACCGGGCGTCAGAGCGCCTGGCAAAATGTCAGGGTGCCCCACGACTGGGCAATCCACAAACCTTTCTCACGCCAGCATGACCTGCAGCGCGTGGCCGTGGAGCAGAACGGCGAAACTGAGAAGACAGAGAAGACAGGCCGCACAGGCGGTCTCCCCTACATGGGCCGCGGTGTGTATACCACCGACTTCGAGGTGGCCGACACCACAGGCCAGGTATTCTCGCTCATCTTCGACGGCGCCATGAGCAATCCGCAAGTGGAAGTGAACGGCAAGAAAGTGGGCCACTGGGCCTACGGCTACAACAGCTTCCACCTTGACCTTGCCCCCGGCATAATCCGCCCGGGTCTCAACACAGTGACCGTAAGCCTCGAGAATAAGCCGGAATCATCGCGCTGGTATCCCGGCGCCGGTCTCTACCGCAACGTGCACCTCCTCTCCACCTCCAAGATACACATACCGGTATGGGGCACATACGTCACCACCCCCGATGTCAGTGCCGCCGAAGCTTCGGTAAAACTGGAGATGAAAATAAAGGGAGCCGACAAGGGTGAGGCAGTGCGTGTCAACACCGAGATAATCTCACCGCAAGGCAAGGTGGTGGCCACCAACGACGTGCTATACCATTCACACGGCCAGCCATTCACGCAGAACTTCCTCGTGGAGCACCCCGACCTTTGGGACACGGAGCATCCGGCCCTCTATATAGCCCGCACCGTGCTGAGCGTGGATGGCAAGGAAGTGGACCGCTACGACACACGCTTCGGCATCCGCAAAATCGAATATATACCGGAGCGAGGCTTCTTCCTTAATGGCAAGCGCACCATGTTCAAGGGTGTATGCAACCACCACGACCTCGGACCGCTCGGCGCGGCTGTCAACACCGCCGCCTTGCGCCATCAGATAGAACTGCTCAAAGAGATGGGCGCCAATGCCATACGCACCTCGCACAACATGCCCGCCCCCGAACTCGTGGCACTCTGCGACGAAATGGGCATGATGATGATGATAGAGCCGTTTGACGACTGGGGCTTCCGACCCAAGAGCAAGAATGGCTACGGCTCAATATTCAAAGAATGGGCAGAGAAGGATATGGTCAACATGCTGCACCAATACCGCAACTCCCCCTCCGTAGTGATGTGGAGTATCGGCAACGAGGTGCCCTCACAGTGGGGACCTGACGGCATATCCGAGCTCGAGATGCTCCAGGGCATCTGCCACCGCGAAGACCCGACGCGCCCCGTCACCTGCGGTATGGATCAGATAAGCTCTGTGCTCGACAACGGCTTCGCCGCTGCCCTCGACATACCGGGCTTCAACTACAAGCCTATGTTCTACAAGCGAGCCTATGAAGTGTTGCCGCAGAAGTTAGTACTCGGCACTGAGACTGCCTCCACCGTGTCGTCGCGCGGAGTATACATGTTCCCGCTCGACCTCAAGGCTCCAGGCATGCACCCCAACAATCAAAGTTCATCTTACGACACCGAATATTGCTGGTGGAGCAACATCCCCGAACTCGACTTCCAGGCCGACGAAGACTGGCCTTGGTTTATCGGCCAGTTCGTATGGACAGGCTTCGACTATCTCGGTGAGCCTACGCCCTACGACACCGACGCATGGCCCAGCCACAGCAGCCTCTTCGGTATAATCGACCTCGCGTCGCTCCCCAAGGACCGCTATTGGCTCTACCGCTCGCAATGGAACACCACCTCCCCCACTCTCCACATCCTGCCCCACTGGACATGGCCCGGACGTGAAGGCCAGACCACACCGGTGATGGTCTACACCTCCTACCCGTCTGCCGAACTATTCGTGAACGGCAAGTCGATGGGTGTCAAGAGCAAGAACCCCGACATCAAGGCAGAGAGTGTGGCCGACGACGTGAAGAACTACGACGACATCTCAGCCACCAAGATGGAGGCCTCGCGCCGTGCACTCGGACGCTACCGCCTGATATGGGATGACGTGGTTTACGAGCCGGGCACCCTGAAGGTGGTGGGTATCGACGCCAACGGCAACCGTGGCGAAGAGGCGGAAGTGGTGACTGCCGGCAAGCCCACCCACATAGTGCTTTCGGCCAACCAAAAGACAATCAAGGCCGACGGCAACGATTTGGTGTATGTAACGGTGCAGGTAGCCGACAAGAATGGCAACATCGTGCCGACCGACAATCGCCTCGTGAAGTTCAAGGTGAGCGGTGCGGCGGAATTCTTGGCCACAGCGAACGGCGACCCGACCTGCCTGCTTCCGATGGACAAACCGGCGATGAACCTCTTCTCAGGAGCAGCCACCTGCATCCTGAGGGCGTCGAAGACACCCGGCACAGCGAAGCTAACCGTCACTGCCCCGGGCGTGAAGGCCGCCACTATCGACATTTCTGTGAAATAAAGTCCTTAAGGTCTTTAAAGTCTTTAGAGTCCTTAAAGTCTTTAGAGTCCTTAAAGTCCTTAAGGTCTAAAAAAAAGCGGTGCAACTTGTTTGCACCGCTTTTTTGGTCATCATGACATTTTACTGGTTTTTACCGCAGCAGTTTTTGTATTTCTTGCCGCTTCCACAGGGGCAGGGGTCATTGCGGCCGATTTTCGGGCCGGCCTTTACCGGAGCTGCCTTGCGCGGAGCTGAGGCCGCGCGGCCCGCGTTCTGCGCTGCGAGTCGCTGTGCCGCCTCACCCTCATATGTCTCGTGGGTGGTGCTGTAATTGGCATACGGATTGGGCATCGGGCGTGTCGGGCCTTGGGTTATGCTGCCGTTGCGCGGAACTGCATAGGCTGCCGCACGCTTGCGCTGTTCCTCCTGCTCGGCGAGCTGCTGCTGACGCGCCTGCTCCGCCGCCTTGGCCTCCTCATAATCGGGCACTGCCAGACGACCGCGCATCAGCGTAGCCACAGACTTGGAGTTCATCTCCCAGAGCATCTTCTTCCAAAGTTCGAAAGCCTCGATCTTATATATCACCAGCGGGTCTTTCTGCTCGTAAGTGGCATTCTGCACATTGCGGCGCAACTCATCCATCTCACGCAGCTGCTCCTGCCAGCAGGAGTCGATGCTCGAGAGCAGCACTGCCTTCTCCCACGCCTTGGCGAGGGGCTTGCAGCCATCGTTGTAGCACTGCTCTATGTCGGCGCGGATATTGAACATGCGGCGGCCATCGGTCATGGGCACGCCCACCGGTCCGCGGGCACCGCGCTCCTCCACAAATTCCTTGATATAAGGATAAGCACCCTGGGCAAGTTTCTCCTTCTTGCGTGCCATATTCTCCATGGCAGCCTCGGCGAGACGGTCAGCAATCTCCTCCTTCTCGAGCTTCGCATACTCCTCAGCAGTGAACGGCACCTCGATTGCGAACGTGCGGTTCACCTCCTCAGAGAACTCATTGAAATCTGCATTGGCATTGGAAGCGAGGTCAGAAGAAAGCTCATATACCATGTTGGCGATATCGACACCGATACGCTCACCCTTCAAGGCATTCTGACGGCGTGAATAAACACCGTTACGCTGTGCATTCATCACATCATCATACTCCACGAGGCGCTTACGGATACCGAAGTTATTCTCTTCCACACGCTTCTGTGCATTCTCGATACTCTTTGTAACCATCGGGTTCTCAAGCATCTCACCCTCCTTGAAGCCGAGACGGTCGAGCATCTTCACGACGCGCTCGTTGGCGAAGAGGCGCATCACCTGGTCTTCAAACGAAACGAAGAACACTGAGCTGCCCGGGTCACCCTGACGGCCTGCACGACCGCGCAACTGGCGGTCCACACGGCGGCTCTCATGACGCTCCGTACCAATGATGGCGAGACCGCCGGCAGCCTTGACCTCAGGCGAGAGCTTGATGTCGGTGCCTCGACCTGCCATGTTGGTGGCGATGGTCACGGTGCCAGTCTGGCCGGCGCGTGCCACGATGTCAGCCTCCTGCTGGTGCAGCTTGGCGTTAAGCACCTGGTGGTCTATCTTGCGGAGCTTAAGCATCTTGGAGAGAAGCTCGGAAATCTCGACCGAGGTGGTACCGACGAGCACCGGACGTCCGGCCTTCACCATATCTTCCACCTCCTGAATCACGGCGGCATACTTCTCCTTCTTCGTGCGGTACACGCGGTCGTTCATGTCGTCGCGAATCACCGGACGGTTGGTAGGAATCTCGATAACGTCGAGCTTGTAGATATCATAGAACTCACCCGCCTCGGTCATAGCCGTACCGGTCATACCGGCCAGCTTGCGATACATGCGGAAATAGTTCTGCAGCGTGATGGTGGCATAAGTCTGGGTGGCGGCCTCGACCTTCACACCCTCCTTGGCCTCGATGGCCTGGTGCAGACCGTCGCTGTAGCGGCGACCCTCCATGATACGGCCCGTCTGCTCATCCACAATCTTGATCTTATTGTCGTCTATCACATACTCCACATCCTTGTCGAAGAGCGTATACGCCTTCAGCAGCTGGTTAACAGTGTGCAGACGCTCAGCCTTTATAGAATAGTTCTGGAGCAAGTTATCCTTGGTCTCCTGCTTCTGTTCGGGAGTCATCTCCTCATTCTCCACAGCAGAGAGCTGGGCAGCGATGTCGGGCATGATGAAGAAGTCGGGGTCGGACGTGGTGCCGGTAAGCACCTCTATACCCTTGTCGGTCAGCTCGATGCTATGATTCTTCTCATCGATTACGAAATAGAGAGGCTCCACGGCCTTCGGCATCTCGCGGTTGTTGTCTTGCATATACTTAGCCTCCACCTTGAGCATCAGAGGCTTGATACCCTCCTCGCTGAGATAGCGGATAAGCGGGCCATGCTTCGGGAGAGCCTTGTAGACGCGGAAGAGCGCGAGTCCACCCTCCTCGGTGTTGCCGGCGGCAATCTTCTCCTTCGCCTCGAGCAGGAGCTGCTGGGCGAGCTTGCGCTGCGCGTTGACCACCTTCTCCACGTTGGGCTTGAACTCATTGAACATCTGGTCGTCACCCTTGGGCACCGGGCCGGAGATGATGAGCGGTGTACGGGCGTCGTCGATGAGCACCGAGTCGACCTCGTCGACGATGGCGTAGTAGTGCTTGCGCTGCACCATGTCGGCGGGCGACATGGCCATGTTGTCGCGGAGGTAGTCGAAACCGAACTCGTTGTTGGTTCCGAAGGTGATGTCACATTCGTAAGCCTTGCGGCGCGCGGGGGTGTTGGGGCGGTGCTTGTCGATGCAGTCGACCGTCGAGCCGTGGAACATGTAGAGCGGGCCCA
>CAJTYC010000049.1 GCA_910584185.1 uncultured Muribaculaceae bacterium | reverse complement strand
CAGCAAAGGTATATTAAGCGCTTAAAATTGCCTCGCGGAGTTTGGGCCGTTTACCAATCTCCTATCACTTCGGAGTGCAATTTTTCAATATGCTCCACAAATTGGCAACATCGGTGTGTTGCTACTCGTAGAATAGCCACACATCGAGGTTGTGCTTTTGTTGAGCTGCCGGAATTGCCATGCGCTGGTTTTCTCCCGGCTCTTCCGTATTTTTACTTCTTGGAGGGTAGTTTAATCCTGCCGTTGGCGTTCTCCCAATCTTCTATATGCTTCGTCAGTGCATCACCAATCACATCCTTTATCAATATTTCATCAATAAGGGAAATGTACTTAATTTTCCTCATCAGGTCAGAGTTCACTATAATAGTGGCTCTAATATCCTTTGAGTTTTCTTTCGTTTCTCCTTTCTTCGGTCTTCCGGCTTTTTCGTACCTCTTTGCATGTAACCCGGCATTCATTTGCTCGGTAATTTCAGGTGCAGGTGGAAACACCTGCACCTGTGCGTTGTCGTCCCCGAGTATCCTATCCATAAGAGATGATAAATTTTTCTTAGCCATATTTCCTTACCTGTTATGTTACCTCGTTAAAATTTCCTCCACAAGCTCCATGTAGTCTGCTGCACCATTGCTCCTTGGGTCGTAATCGAAGATCGACTTGCCGGACAATGGTGTTTCGGCAAGCGCAATGTTCTCACAGATTTTGGTCTTGAAAACCTTGTCTCCATACTTCGCTCCAATGGCCTTAATCACCTCGCGGTTCAATTTTCGGTTATTGTATCTTGTGAAGAACACTCCTCCAAGTGTAATATTGGGGTTGACACGCTTGCGTACTTCCTTAACGACATCGTCGAGCATGGATAGCCATTTCATGGGTAGAGCCTCAGCGGTCAACGGAATATAAATCTCGTCAGATGCCACAAGAGCATTTGTCGTGACGATACCGAGTGAGGGAGGGCAATCTATTATGATGTAATCATAGTTTCCGGCCAGCAGCGGCTCAATGGATTAAATGCTAACGCCTTTTCCCATAATAGGTGTGAATGAATTGAAATCTATATCTCTCATGGGTAACCCGGATTGTTCTAAAGAGAAAAGAAGATACTTAGTGTCGGCCTTGTGCCGAGAACTGCGCGTTGGGTAGCCATAAGCTTTAAGTTCTGGCTTAACAACCACGTCAGTTGCAGACACTTCGAAGAAACCAATAACATTTTTTTTATGGCGTATCATTATACGCGAAACATTAAGTAATTCGGGATGGCGCTCAATTTCTTCTTCGGAGATTGGGTAACAGTATTTCGAGGTTTGTTTAATCCAATCGATAATGCCTTTTCGGCAGGTGCCGATAAGTACATATTGGTTCCCTTGTTTAGAGATGTATATGGTTTCCGACTCGAAAAGGGAAAGTTGCACCCAATTTCCGTTGGGAAATTCATAAGAGGCAGACTCGATTGGCTTAATGTCCGTTTGTATTGGGCGGTTGACCGTGGTCTCTAAAGCGTTGGCGATATGCCACATTAAAACTGGGGGTACGGCATTACCAATTGCCTTAAGTTGTTTGGCCTCTGAGACTGAATCCCAAAGAAATGATTCAGGAAAAGATTGTATGCGAGCACACTCGCTGCTTGAAAACCTGCGGTATCGTCCGTTTATAAAGAGAACGGGGTCAGTAGAGTTTAAGCTGACCTTAGCTAAATGGGAACTTATGGTATTACAAGGCTTGTCCAAAGATTGTGCGCGACCTTTATTCATTTTGTCGCGAACAAGCATCATACCTGCAACGGCCTTTTCACTGAAGAAAAGGCGTTCATTGCAGTTGTCTGATTCGTTAATGACGCGTCTAAGCGGAACTTTGTTAAATTGCGTAGTTGGTTTTGGAAAAGAGAAATGAGCGTAGTCGGAGTATTCTCGAAATCCGACAATAATAACGCGCTCTCTCTTTTGAGGAATGCCAAATTCTGAAGCATTGAAGAGTTTGAATTTGATATGGTAGCCTGCCTTTTCAAATTCTTGTATAATCATTGGGAAAGCCTTGCCTTTGTTGGCAGACAAAAGACCCTTCACGTTTTCCGCAATAAGAAAACGCGGTTGCTTTTCCTTGAGTATCTTTACCATTTCAAAAAATAGCATACCTCTTTCGTCCTTATATCCAAGACGTGGGGGATTCTGAGCCGATATGGAGAACGATTGACATGGGAAGCCTCCAATCAGCATATCAAAATCGGGCAGTTTAGAAATATCCAAACTGCGAACATCCATAACTTCACATCTATGCTGAAAGTTTTGGTTGTAGATTTTGGTACAATAGGGGTCGTTATCTATGGCCTTGACGATTTCAAAATCAAGCGGAGGATAGTTTTGACCAAGATAGTCAAAACCGCCGAGCAGACCTAAGTCCATGCCGCCGCAGCCACAAAAGAGCGATGCTATTCTTAGTCTTGCCATACGAGAATTGGTTCCGGGTTAAATTGTGATGCGTCGAACGACACCTCCATTCCATTGCGCGGGGTCGCCTCGATAATGTCGTTTTTGTAAAGCGACACCGGGTTACGCAAAATGTAGAGAGTCTTATCTTTTGCGCTGAGCATTAAGCGATAGACGCAGTAATGTTCGCGTGTGGTATTGGCAACATCCCATTCATTAGGTGACATATGGAAGCCAAATAGTTTAATTTTTTGTTTACTAATGGTAGTCTTGACTTCAATATATCTGTGGTCGCGAGTACCATCACCTTCGAGGCTGTCAATGTCATATCCAGGGTGATAGGAGGGGCTATCAACAATGGCAATGCGGTGGAGCAAATCTCCGTAACCTGCGAGTTTCAATCTCATCTTCTCGTGAGAGAAGATGATTGACTCGCCAATATTGCCAATGTCCTTGGTAGTGGAGTTTTCATTATCAAGAATTTCAGATATACGTTGATCAACGAGAACAACGACATCGCTATCTGAAAGGAGAGCTGCGACATCCGTTTTGAACTTGTCAGGCTGGAATAAACTATCAACGTAGTCGAACCAATCGGGTTCAATGGGTGCAAGCATAGACGGCTTAAGATTATTAACTCCGTAGAATTGTTCATAGCCGTCAAAATAAGAGTTGTCATTGACAAATGCGGAGATGGATTTCAACTCATTCGGTTTCAGAATGAAATAACCATCCATTCTGCGGTCGAGCAAAGATGCGTACTCCATATAGTCAAGAACATCTCCGGCATATCTGACGACATCGCCTTTCGTTCTTGGAGTTCCGGCAGAGCTATAATATCTTTTATCCGATTTGTTGAAATATTTAAGTTTCTTCTTTCTATTTTCAAGGATAAGGGTAGCCACTTCTTTAGGGGTGCGTTGACCGGTAGTCACTCTTAAATCATTGAAAATACAGAAAGTGGCTTCTTCATCATTGATGCTCATATCCTTTTCGCTATTTTGTGAGGCAAGAATTTTGTTGCCCTCTAATAGCACATTTAAGATGAATTGAGCAGGTTTAAACCGCACGCAATTGGCTATAAGTTCTATGTTGTCTTGGTTCTTGATGTGGCCTCCGGGAAACTGGAACGACAACATAATGAACTTAAAAAACTGTGTCAAGTCTTGATTTTCGTTTAGAAAATAAGCCAACTTAGACGTGCGGGTTATATTGGAAATTTTATCTTCAATATAAAATGCGCAGAGAGCGGAGATTTCAGTTCTCCAATTGTCAATTGTTTTCTGCTTCAACGCAGCATTTCCGGGGAAAAGCCGAATAGCATTGTTAAGACGTTCTTTATAGGTATCGCAGTCGGAGTCTTCTATTTTGCAACATTCATTAGCAAAATATAAGAGAACATTTTCGATATCGCTTTTGAATCTTGGGCGAACGAAATGAATTCTCAGAAAATGTTCATCGGGTATATTGTAGTATTGTGCCATGAGAATCAGAGTTGGTTAAGGATACACTTGGCAATAGCTTCTCCCATCAAAGGAGGAACAGCGTTTCCAATTTGTTTTAGTTGGCTCGTCCGGCTGCAATGGAAAACAAAATCATCAGGGAACGATTGAATACGGGCGCTTTCTCGTGCCGTTGGAATGCGATTATAACTATAATGAAAATGGTGCCTGTGGCCGGTGTCAATAGTAAAGCTCGGTTTATCACTACTGAGACGAGTCCAGGCAATGTGAACTTTACGTGTTGACTGCAACTCAATGGGTAAATCCTTGTAGTTGCCACCGTCTGGAACCATTGAAATAATGTCAATCGTTTTTTGATTGTGTACGGTCGGCTGATGATTAAACAGGCCGATAGAGTGTTCACGCATCAGAGATTGGTAGTCTGACTGAATATCAATTGGGTATTTCCCTCCGTCCTCAATTCCATCTTCCGGCAAGTCTGAAAGAGCTTCTTTTGCTGTGATTTTGGGGGTGTCGAAGGGAATAGGGAAAGAAAAGTGGTGGCCATTTTTGAAACCTACAAAAATGGCACGACGTCTATTTTGGGGAACTCCGTAATCAGATGCGGTAAGCACCTTATATTCCACCGTGTAACCAAGATTTGAAAAATCTTCAATTATGGAATCCTTTACTATGCCTCCTCCGATTGAAAGTATATTCGGCACATTTTCCAAAACAAAGGCTTTGGGCTGAAAATGAGCAACAAATGCGACAAATGCTTTATACAATTTATTGCGGATGTCGTCAACAATTCTTTTACCGGCAACAGAAAAGCCTTGACAAGGTGGGCCTCCTATAATGACGTCAATATCCTTGCCGTCCAATAGGCGCTCGGTTTCTTTAGGATGTAAAGTAGATAGGTCAGCATTGAGAGTCTTGCTGCCCTTATGGTTACGCTCAAAAGTGACCAGTGCATCATTCCAAACATCAATGCCCAATAAAACATTAAAGCCTGCTCGCTCGAATCCGAGCGAGAATCCTCCACAACCACAAAATAGATCTATGATATTCGGATGTTTGGAATCCATATATAAAGTAGAGGAACTTCCTTGTGGGCAGACAGGCGACCAAGCCTTTACACGACCGCAAGGAAGTTCCTTAATATGTTGTATATAAGTTAATACTTACATGATTGGCCTTTGTCTGCGCGAGCGCGATGTAGAGTGCAAAGTTAATCAAAATTTTTGGATTAACGGTTATGCACGACAAAGATAATTATGGAGGTGAGCAAGATTTGTGCACTACGACTGTGTAATGTTCTTAAAAAGGTATGTAAATAACTTTCTTGGAATGTGCACTATTGGCTGTTGATTGGGGTTTGGAGATGCTGTAATTTTGCATCGTAAATATTAACAATCAAAGAAATATGTATAGTAATATAGAAGATTATATGGCTGTAATGGCCGACGTGAAGAAACAGATTGAGACAGGTATTCATCAAAGAATTCTTGAAAATAAAATGTAAATAGTTCCGTTATATGTGAAATTGTAGTGCCGCTGTGATTATTGGCATGCAATAATTATTGATAACATTTTAATATATTAAAACAATGATATTTAACTCAATAGTTACACCAAAATTGATGCGCTGCCTTTTTGCTCCCTTCTTACTCTTTATGGTAATTTTGCCTTTGGCGGTTTCTTGCACTAACGACAAGGAGGATGTCCCCGACGATAGTGATTTTGAAGAGGTGGATAAAGACTCGACAATGGAGTCAAGCGGTGAAGAGTGTGTGTTGCCTGCGGTTAATATGGCATCGTCAATGCCTGATTTTTTGAAACAGCAGGTTGAAACGCGTTTCACCTCATTGTCAGCTACAATAAGTCACTCGGCCAAAGTGGTGTTTGCATCTGCTGCAGAACTGTATGCCCAGGATAGAACTCTTGTTGCAGCCTACGAAAATGGTGCTACAATAGTAGTTATCGACACCGATGAAGATATTATTGAACAGTGGCTGAGTGTTCATGATATTGAAAAATCCTGGACTGATAATGCCGGGACTGCTGACAAAGGCCATAATCATCTAATATATGCATTCAACAACCGCCACCGCTATTACTATTTTGATGAGTTGCATGATAATGGTTGTAAGGAGGAACTGGCATTCTTTCCAGTCCGGTTTGACTCATTTGTCAATTGGATAAACAAATACGCTGATGAAGATTTGAAGAATGCTCCAAAAAATATGACCCGTGCATCAAATGGCGAATACGACATAGAAAGCACATTTGGCAATCAGGTTATTACGCATAACTTCGCAATGGAATTGAGCGACAAGACAATTGCCCATGTAATTTTTTCAAAGCCCGATAAACTCACAAAAACTTCTTCGATTGACGTGACATTAACCGTTTACCCTCTCTACTCTCCGCAGAGCAATGGCTCCTCGCATGGCGACTATTACATAATCAAGGGATATGTCAATGTCCATAATGCCGGTATGTACAAAGGGAAATGGTCTAAATACCATGGCGGTGTGAAATCTCATATGTGTGCGTTCTATATGAACAAGCTTGATGTGGAAACGTATGTCCGCCAAAATAATGGTGAAGTTGAGCCGAAGTTCCCCGTCGGTGGTACGCCCGTGCCGCAGACTACGGCTTTGGCAACCTCCTATACTTCCGGTTTCTCTTGGTCAATCAGCGGAAACATCCTCGGCAAATTAGAGACAGGCACCCAAGGGGGGAATGCCGGAGTGTCCGGAACTTGCTCCTGGAATAACTCAGAAACCCGTTCGTTGCCTGACGTTACGATAAAGCGCGATACCGAACATGGCAAGATCAAGTGGACATTTAACTTTAACAATCTTCCCGATGACTACGATGACAAAATACCTGATTTGGCCATCTCTGACTTCGAGACTAACTTCACTTGGATTTGGTGGATGCAGGGAGACCCCAAGCAAGATAAAGAAAATTACGAATATGAATGCGTTTTCAAGTTGCAACCCAAATATACATCTTGGCACTGGTACAGTTCATCGGCTGACTTCTCAACAGATGAGTTTTGGGGAATTCCATATTGGAAAGATAACTGGTTCACATTTAAGCTCAGACATCCCGAAAGGAAATAACCCTGTTGCTAAGGCATTGGGTAAGGCTGAAAATCTGAGGCAGATTTGGTCTTCAGTCAAGTGGGAGCTACCACGTTCCCTCTTCCTGAATCTCGACCAAAAGAAATCACATTAAATTGCACATATACTTTGTACGCGACCTATAAGAATTGCCATGTTTAAGTCTTTTTTAGCAGTATTCATAGGGGGAGGGGCTGGGAGCGTGTTGCGTTATGCCGTTCAGCTTTTGCTTCATGAGCGGATTGTGCCTTATAATTTCCCTTGGGCCACTTTTTCGGTCAATATCGTGGGTTGCTTCCTTATCGGCTTATTCTATGCTCTTTCAGCTAAATTCAATCTTTCTGCTGAAGTGCGCCTCTTGCTTACCGCAGGCCTTTGTGGCGGTTTCACAACGTTCTCCACTTTCTGCAACGACGATCTACTGTTGCTTCGTCAAGGTGAAATGCTGATGATGATTCTTTACATCGTTTTGAGCCTTGTGTTAGGTGTATTGGCTTGCCTGTGCGGTAGCCTGATTGTGAAGCCCTAAACCGGTTTGATTCTTGAAAATCCATGTGGATAAATAAAAAACGCCGCCCCACAATTGTTGCGGGGCGGCGCGCTGATTGAGTGTAAATTGTCGATGTTTTACTCGTTCGACTCAAGGTTGACTGCGTAATAGTATTTCTTGCCGGTGGGGTAGAGGCCCTTAAGGAACATCACGCGTTCGTCGTTGCCGCTCTTCATCACCTGATTGTATACATATTCCACATCGTCGGTAGAGTTGACAGGCTGGTCATTAATCTCTGTGATGATGAAGCCATCCTTGACTCCGGCATCCTTGATAGCACCGCTCTTCAGACCTTGTACTTGCACACCGTTAGATATGCCAAGATGTCGCTTGGTCTCCTGCGAAATTTTCATGAACGCGCATCCCAGCTCTGAGAAATCACCCTTCTTGGTTATGGATGTGCTTCCTTGTGAGTTGCGAAGCGTGCCGGTCTTCTGGAATTTCTTGTTGTCGCGATAATAAGTTATCGTAATCTTGTCGCCGGGGCGGAACTTGCTTATCTGCTCCTGGAGCTGTGCGAAGTTGTGCACGTCAGCACCGTTGATTGCCGTTATGAGGTCATCTTCCTGCAAGCCCATCTCCTTGGCAGTACTCATATCGTTGACCGACATTACGAGACATCCCGCTTTTGCAGCCGTGATATTCTTTTCCTTGGCCACCTTGGCATCAAGCTCCACTACTGAGCATCCGAGCATGGCTCGCTGCACAGTGCCATATTGGCGAATATCTGCCATCACTTTCTTCACAATAGTGGTGGGTATGGCAAATGAGAATCCCGAATAGCTGCCTGTGTTGCTGTATATGGCAGAGTTGATGCCGATGAGCTCACCGTTGAGGTTTACGAGCGCACCGCCGGAGTTGCCGGGGTTAAGTGCGGCGTCAGTCTGAATGAACGACTCGATCGACATGCCGCTGCCCTTGTTGGTGCCGAGACTGCGGGCCTTGGCGCTTACGATACCTGCGGTGACTGTAGAGTTGAAACCGAAAGGATTACCCACAGCGAGCACCCATTCGCCCACTTTAACCGATTCAGAATCGCCGAAAGTGATAGGGGAGAGTCCCTTGGCATCAATCTTAATCAGTGCAAGGTCAGAAGCCTCGTCTGTGCCGATGATACGAGCCTCATAAGTGGAGTTGTCATTGAGAAGCACCTCCAGTTTGTCGGCATTCTCAATCACATGGTTATTGGTCACTATATAGCCATCTTCAGTCATGATAACGCCCGAACCGAGGCCGGTCTGCACAGGCTCTGATTTCTTCTGCTTCTGCTGCTGGCGAGGCTGCTGACGCTGTCCGCCCGGATTGCCGAAAAAGAAATCAAACATGCCGAACGGGTCGTATCCCCCCTGTCCGTAGCCCTGCTGCGCACGTGAAGCAAAGCTCTTTATGCATACCACCGCGTTGACTGTTTTCTCAGCGGCGTTGGTAAAATCAGTCTCGAACGCCGGCATGGCGGCTGTGCGTATAAATTTCGGTTCTGAAGTCTGCGCTCCGGCTGTAAGGCACAATGCTACAAGCAGAGCGGATGAAACAATTGTTTTCTTCATGTCAGAATTATTTATGTGTTTTTTATAATTTACAAAGCAATGAGATAAGCGAGTGGTCGAACACAACATGTCTGATTATCCATAATTCAAATATGCGTATTGCCGCACACTCAAATGTTAAATGCAAAAATAAGGTTTCTTATTACGCTCATTAACACAATATATACCTATTTAACCATTGTTAATATTAGCAGTTGCATAAAAATAGGGTCGTGCTGCAGGAAGCAAGCACGACCCTTAAAAATTCTAAAATCAGAGTTCCGATTATAAATTCAAGTTTCGAAATTCAAAATTACCAAATGATTACCATCTCTTCAGCAGGACGGTACATAGCGTCACCTTGCTGAATGCCGAATGCCTTCATGAAAGGCTCGATATTGCGGAGCGACACGTTAACACGGTTCACGCCAAGCGAGTGGGGGTCAGCAGTGGTAAGGTTTCTGATTTCTTCATCGCGGATATTGGTGGCCCAGAGGTTCGCGAAGTTCATATAGAACACCTGTGCCGGAGTGAGACCCTCGATCTTTGCACTTTCGCTTTCCACATCCACGCCTTTCTTCTTCTGCGAATCGAGGAATGCTGTGTAAGCCACGCGCAGACCACCCTGGTCAGCGATATTCTCGCCCATGGTGTATGTTCCGTTTGCATGAAGGCCCGGAAGCACCTCGATCTCGTCAAACTGTGCACCGAGACCTTTTGTCTTTTCTGCAAAGGCTGCTGCGTCCTCTTCAGTCCACCAATTGGTCATGTTGCCGTTGGCGTCGAAGTTGCGGCCTTGGTCGTCAAATCCGTGAGTAAGCTCATGGCCTATCACAACGCCTATACCGCCATAGTTCTCTGCATCGCTCGATTCCGGATCGTAGAACGGAGCCTGGAGTATGCCGGCGGGGAACACGATTTCGTTGAACATCGGGTTGTAATATGCATTGATTGTCTGAGGAGTCATGCCCCATTCGCTGCGGTCTACAGGCTTACCCCACTTCTCGAGCTGACGCTGCACTGCCCATTCGCCGGCCTTGTCCATATTCTCATAATAGCTGAGTGCCGGGTCAATCTCAAGCAGGCTATAGTCTTTCCACTGGTCGGGATAGCCGATCTTCACAGTGATGGAGTTGAGCTTCTTCATAGCCTCATACTTGGTGTCGTCGGTCATCCAGGGGAGGTTCATGATATGCTTGCCAAGAGCTTTGCGGAGGTTCTCCACCAAGCCTACCATATACTGCTTGGAGCTTTCGGGGAAATACTGCTCCACATAGAGACGACCGATGCCTTCGCCCATCACACCTTCCACAGTGCCGAGGGCTTTCTTCCAGCGCGGACGCTGCTGCTGCACTCCCGACATCACCTTGTTAAATTCAAACGAAGCGTTGGCAAAATCATCGCTGAGATAGGGTGATGCGCCTGCCACTATTTTCCAGAGGTAATAATCCTTCTTCTCGCGGTCGGTGAGCGACTTCATCATATTGTCGGCCTGCTTCACGGTGTTGAGTTCGGTCACGATTACAGTTTCAGGCACAGCGATGCCGAGGTCTTCAATCATGCCGCGTATAGGCAGGTTCGGATACATGGTCTCAATCTGGCTCATCGTGCGGGGGTTATACATAGCCGGTATGTTGCGGCTCTGCTCCTTGGTCCATACAGAGTCAGCAAGCTCCGTCTCGATTTTCACGACATTCTTGGCGATGCGCTTAGCATCTTTCTTGCTGTATCCGGCAAGACCCATCTCAGTCTCAATCAGTTTCACGTAAGCATTGAGCACCTCTTTGTGACGCTTGTCTTTCTCCAGATAATAGTCACGGTCGCCGAGACCGAGGCCGCCGCCGCCCACATACATCGCATACACGTGGCTATCGGCCAAGTCTTCCATCGGGCCTACGCTCATAAGCGGAGATGCCTCGTAGCGCTGCATCCAGCGGAAGAGGTCGGTCATCTCGTTAGCTTTGGCATTCTCAATCTTGGCGAGCTTCTTCTGGATAGGCGCTGCACCCTCTTTGTTGCGACGCACCGAGTCCATGCCCTGTTCGTATATGGTGGCAATCTTGAATGCATCTGTGCCCTTGGCCGGATTGGTTGCCGCAAGGCCCATCACTATGCGCTGCACACGGTTTTCGCTCGAGTCGTTAAGAATGTTGAACTGGCCATAACGTGAATACTCGGCCGTGAGGGGATGCTCTTTCTGCCATTTGCTGTTCACATGGTGATAGAAGTCCTGCTTGGGCGAGATGGTCTGGTCAAGACCTTTCACGTCAAGGCTCTTCGTCTTGTTCTGGGCAATGGCCGGTGTCATTACAAATCCAGCTGCCAGACACATGATCGCTGTGATTCTTGCTTTTCTCATGTTGTCGTGTTTTTTATAAGGTTAGAGTTTTGTGTTGTTTATGTCGTTATTTTATTTTCTATCAGGTTGTGCTTTATTGTTTCTGCTTTGCGTTCGGTCTCAGCCCATTCGCTTTCCGGCTCCGAACCCTCCACAATGCCTCCTCCGGCGTATATGCAGCAGCGGCCATCCTTTATGCAGCAACTTCTCAGATTCACAAACAGTTTCATGTCTGAACCATCGCTATTTATGGGACCACAGAAGCCTCCGTAATAGCCTCTGTCGAATTGCTCGGCTACTCCAAGTATCTTCCTCGCTGCGTCGCGCGGCAATCCGCAAAGTGCCGGAGTCGGCGACAGCTCATACAGGAGTCGGATATCGTCTGCTTCACTCCGTGAGGCGGCTATGATGCGTGTTAGAAGGTGCTCCACATTGCCAGCTTTATGAGTCATCGGACCTTCTGCGCCAACAGGATAACCGGCTTCAGACATGGTGTCAACTATGAAGTCTGTAACGATGCGCTGCTCATTCAAGTCCTTAACATCCCACTCACCTTGGCTATCGGCAATTCTCGTGCCTGCCAGCGACATGGTGGCAATTGTCCTATTTCCCTTGAACATAAGGATTTCCGGAGTCGCTCCAATCCAAGCACCGGTTTCCGGTGTCTCGAAATAAAACACGAATGCGTCAGGACGTGATTCGCACAGATTATTGAACGTGCGATCTATGTCGATGTCGACTTGCCTTACCACCACTTTCGACAATACGCATTTGTTGAGTTCCCCTGAAGCGATGCTTCCAAGTATCATATTGACACCGCAGGCGTGTTGCCCGGGAGACGTGCTTTGCGTCGGCGGTGTATATTCCTCCGGCACAAAAACTTCCGACACCGTATCATCATTTACAGGGATAGTGAAACATTTATTGGCGGCATCATCAAATGGTGCCACCACAAATCCCTCCGCTCCTATGCCATGCACCAAACGGGAGGATTCTCCACGGTGTATCTCCTTGTCGTGAGGAAGTCGATATGCAAACCTGTTAGTCATACTTCTATGCTGGCTCTAAGCGTGTTAGATCTGTCGGGCAGTGAAGTCGAACGGAAAGGCTTCTATCACCTTTGCCTCGATGAAGTCTCCTATCTTGGCCTTACAACCCTCCACGCGATATGTCAAGTCAACCTCCGGGGAGTCCTGCTCCGAGCGACAAATAGCCGTATCACCCTCATACTCATCCACGAGAAGCCTGATCCGCTTGCCTACTTGCCGTGAATTGTTGGTCTCGGAAATCTCTTGCTGAAGCTCCATGAGCTTATCGAGTCTCTCCTGCTTCACGTCGTCAGGCACATTGTCTTCATAATGCCTTGCCGCATATGTGTCATCTTCTTCCGAATAGGCGAAGGCCCCCATGCGGTCAAATTTTTGTGTGGCCACAAAGTCAAGAAGTTGCTCGAAGTCTTTATCGGTCTCGCCGGGAAATCCAACCATCAGAGTGGTGCGCAGGCAGATACCAGGCACTTTGCGGCGTATTGTGTCGAGAAGCTCCACCGTCTCAGCCTTGCTTATATGGCGTTTCATCAGGCTGAGTTGATTGTCTGAGATATGCTGCAACGCTATGTCGAGATATTTGCATACATTCTGACGGCGTGCCATCACGTCGAGTATCTCCATCGGGAAGTCTGCCGGATATGCATAATGAAGCCTTATCCACTCCACCCCCGGTATATCGGCCATCTTGTCGATCAGCTGCGCAAGCCGATGCTTGCCGTAAAGGTCAAGTCCATAACTTGACAAGTCTTGGGCTATCACGTTAAATTCTTTTACACCTTTCGCCACAAGTGTCTTGACCTCTTCAATAATCTCCTCTTCGGGGCGTGATTTATGACGCCCCGTTATGAGGGGTATCGCGCAAAACGCGCACATGCGGTTACACCCCTCCGATATCTTGAGGTATGTGGAGTGTGGGGGAGTGGTCAACTCCCGTTCCCAGGTGCGTGGCCGCTCGTTCTCTTTCAGGTCTGGCAATTCGTCGACAAACTTCTCCCAGTCGAATTTGCCATACATGCGGTCCACTTCCGGGATTTCCGCCTTCAAGTCGTTGAAGTAACGCCCGGTGAGGCATCCCATGGCTGCGATTGAGCCTATAGTGCCTTCCTCTTTGAGCGATATCAGCTCAAGAATCATATTGATTGACTCCTCCTTGGCATCGCTTATGAAGCCGCAGGTGTTGACCATCACATATTCACCCTCCGGTCGCTCCGGATTATGGCTCACTGTGTAGCCCTTGGCGGTCAATCTCCTGATAAGACGCTCGGAATCAATCAAGTTTTTCGAGCATCCCATCGAGATTATATCTACGTGTCCTTTTTTCATTGTTCGGCGAACATTGAAATTATTCTATTTTTCTGCCGCAATCTTATATTGCTGACCCGAACAGTGACCTGACAAACTCCGACGGGTGGAATATCTGCAAATCTTCCTTGCCCTCTCCGAGACCGATATATTTCACCGGTATCTTGAACTGGTCGCTTATGCCAATCACCACGCCACCTTTCGATGTGCCGTCGAGTTTGGTGATGGCGAGGTTGTTGACCTCCGTGGCGGCAACAAATTGCTTAGCCTGCTCAAATGCGTTTTGGCCTGTCGACCCGTCGAGCACAAGCAGAATCTCCTGGGGCGCATCAGGCACCACACGCTTCATCACGTTTTTGATTTTGGTGAGCTCATTCATCAGTCCCACCTTGTTGTGCAGACGTCCGGCGGTGTCGATTATCACCACATCCGCACCCTGGGCTTTGGCCGACTGCAGCGTGTCGAAGGCTACGGCAGCAGGGTCACTGCCCATCTTCTGTTTTATTACCGGTACTCCCACACGTTCTCCCCATATGTCGAGCTGCTCTATGGCAGCTGCGCGAAATGTGTCAGCTGCACCGAGCACCACCTTGTTGCCCGCTGCTTTATATTGATATGCGAGCTTGCCTATAGTGGTGGTCTTGCCCACGCCATTCACGCCTACCACCATAATCACGTACGGTTCACCTGTCTTCTTGACCTCGAAGTCGCCGAGCTGCTCGTTATTGGTCGGTTTCTCCAGCATGTCGCTGATTTCCTCCACAAGCATGCTGCGGAGCTCCTCGCTCCCCACATACTTGTCGCGCGACACTCGGTTCTGAAGCCGCTCTATAATCTCAAGCGTGGTGTCTGTGCCGACATCGCTTGTTATGAAGGCCTCTTCAAGATTGTCAAGCACTTCATCGTCTACCTTGCTCTTGCCGGCTATGGCATGCGATATCTTGCTCCATACTCCCTCCTTGGTCTTCTGAAGGCCGTTGTCGAGCGTCTCTTTTTTCTTTCTCGTGAAAAAATCTTTAAATCCCATATATGGTTTAATAATTATATTTCGTAAAATTAGCAAAAAAAAGCGACATTACCAATTTCATTGGCCCAATCAAGCCTAAATCAAGCCCAAAACAAGCCGAATCCGCGTCAGTATGTTACAATTTTGCACCGTAAATCGGTAGTTGCAACATCAAAATCTGCGGAGTTCCCAAAAGGTTACGGCAGCTGCCGAAGCCACATTGAGCGAGTCAACGCCGTGGTGCATAGGTATCTTCACCACATAGTCTGCTTTAGATATACACTCTTCGGGCAAGCCGTCACCCTCTGTGCCAAACACCACGGCGAGCCTGTCGCATTGCTTCAGTGTGGGGTCGTCGAGGGTCAGGTTGTCGTGGCGAAGCGCAAGCGCCGCTGTCTTGAATCCCAACCGTTTAAGTGCCGACATGGGATCAGCCGCCATGGTCCATGGTATGCTGAACACCGTGCCCATCGATACGCGCACGGCCCTGCGGTTCAAAGGGTCGCATGTGTCATCTGAAAGCACCAATGCGTCTACGCCCATCGCTGAGGCCGCGCGAAATATCGACCCGATGTTAGTCGTGTCGGTGATGCCTTGAAGCACCCCCACCAGTCTTGCCTCATGGCATATCTCATCGAGTTCAGGCAATTCACGGCGGTGCATGGCGCAAAGCACACCTCGTGTCAGCTTATAGCCTGTGAGTTGCGTCAAAACTTCGCGTTCGCCTGTGTATACGGTAAATATTTCGTTACTCTCTGACATCTCGGCGAGAATCCCGGCTGCATCTCCGGTTATATGTTTGCGCTCGCAGAGCATCGACAATGGCTTGTATCCATGGCTCATAGCCATGCGTATAACTTTCGGACTCTCGGCGATGAATATGCCGAGTGCCGATTCTTGGCTGTGACGCAACTCCGCTTCGGTCAACTGGCTGTAGACCGCCATCTCCGGCGTATGCACCGATGCTATCTCTTTTATATCTATCATGATATTTTTTTCTATATGGTTGAGCAATCTGGCGTTTTAGTTGTTGTATAATGTAGTTAAACCCATATTGCACAGTTATGAACAATCAGCAGGATATGTCGGCTGCTCCGGCCGCAACAAAGACCTCAGAGGTCAAACCTCCCGTGGCCAAGAGCACTAAGGAGAAACTCCATGACTTATGGCTCGGCATACTGTCATATTTCAATGTTAAGAACGATATAGAATCGCAAAATGATATAGAGGCGAGCATACGTTCGGGCGTATCTTTCAAGGGTAGCCAGCTTCTAACGTTGATTTTTGCGATTTTCATCGCTTCGCTTGGCTTGAATACCGACAGCATACCGGTGATTATCGGTGCCATGCTTATATCGCCGCTTATGGGACCGATTATCGGTGCCGGTCTCGGCATCGGCATACAGGACTTCGACCTCGTGAAGCGAAGTCTGAAGAATATAGCCGCTGCCGTTATCGGTTCACTGATAGCCAGCGCCATATATTTCTTCATATCTCCGCAATATGAAAACTCGAGCCAGCTACTCGCCAGGACATCCCCCTCTATCTATGATGTCTTTGTGGCCCTGTTTGGCGGGGCAGCGGGTATTCTGAGCATAGCAGCCAAGAACAAGGGGCAGGTGCTTCCGGGCGTGGCTATTGCCACGTCGCTTATGCCTCCGCTCTGCACTGCCGGTTATGGTCTTGCCACATGGCAGATGCATTTCTTCTTCGGTGCCTTATATCTGTTTCTTACCAACATGATTTTCATCTTCTTCGCCACTTGGATTGGCGTGAAGATGATGGGTTTCCATAAAGTGACTTATTCCAACGTGAAGCGAGCCAAGCGTATGCGCACAATTGCCTTCAGTGTAGTGACGGTCACAATAGGTATCAGCGTATATTTGACATATGTCATGATAAGCAACAATATCTTCATGGCTAAAGCGCAGGAGTTTGTGGCAGAAGATATGGTCTTCCCGAATACGCAGGTGCTGTCGCACAAGGAATATGTGGAAAAGGGAAAGCGATATATTGACGTGACCTTGATAGGAGAGGCACTGCCAAAGGACTCATTGCAGCTCGCCATGATGAACAAGCTCGATTCGCTTGGACTCGGAGGTGTGGTGCTTAACATCAGGCAAGGTTTTGCACTTAGCCGTCAAGGTGTAAACTATGAAGAGAATGCTGACAAGTTCTACCAGCTCATGCAGTCGGAGCTTGCCAAGCGTCAGATTATGATTGACTCCCTGAAGCAGGCTGTCAGCGCGAGCAACCGCTATTCGGTAGAGGGTGTCAGGGTGTCGCCAGAAATCAAGGTGCTCTTTCCCAATGTCAAGGATATTGCTCTTGCTGACATGGTGGCCACATCGACCACTGAGCCTAAAGCCTCGCAAAATGTCACAGACACTGTGCGCATGATATTTGTCAACGCACCTTCGGGTCTGACTGCCGGTGAGCGTAGAAAACTTATTGACTATATGCAGGTGCGTCTTGGCCAAAACAATATGTATCTCAACGTCAACCCAAGCAACTTCCCATGGCCGTCGGTGGCGAAGAAGTAGTTTTGAGTTGACTTCAGTTCAGGCCCCGTCTCACAAAAAATGGCACTCGTCCGGAGCCGCCCCAGCGACCGCCATTTTTTGTGAGACGGGGCCTCAATAATTTGCAAACTTGTATCGTTAAAGATAAGTAGATAGTCTTGAGGCATTGCATCATATTGCGTCAAGACTATTATCAACACATATCTTTAAAACGATTAAGCATAATGAATTATAAGAAATTGGGCATATCTTTGGCTCTGTGCGCAGCATGTAGTCAGGTCGTGTCGGCTGCGAGTATGCTCTTTTATGGTGGAAGCAAGGAGATTATAAGTCTGGTGCCTGAACGCAACACGGGCCTTGACGTTGTTTATATTGTTTATGACATGTCGGCCATTTCTTCGGTCAAGGTCAATGTTGCAGGCGACGTGTCGATAAGTCGTTACAGCAATCTCGGTGGTGGCTTCGCTGAGCCGGTAGCTTTTCACATCGACGGAGACTATGCGGTGATTGACAAGCCGGAGGGCGATATGGGATACATTGTGCAGAGTCAAGGCAAGGCATCTTATTTCTGGATTGTAGATTATACACAGCATATGCTAAGTCTCGGTTCAGTGCATTCCGCACCCTTTCAGACCTGCGATGACACTCAGATTATGATTGAAGGCGAAGGTTCCCCCATATATTATTACAGTATAGACGGGCGCAGGTGCGAGTTGACCCGCGACATTGAGGTGAAATATGACAATCTTGAATGGAGCGATGATGCTGACAATTTCAACCAGGTGACGGTAACCAAGACGCTGCCTCACCTCACAGCCACTGCGTCCATAACCCCACCGCTATATTGCAGCTCGACTTTCAGGGTGAGTGGTGATAGGTTTCTGTCGCAATGGGGCATACCTCGCGAGGTGGTGTCGGAAACTGTGCAGCCCAACGGACTTAACTGCCACACATCGGCGGTACAGACCAATATCTCTGACGACGCCGAAGATTCCGATGCCTCCAATGTGATTAAGACTGAGGTGTCCGGTATGGGTGGCTCCGCTCCTGTAGATGTAACATTCAAAGCATGGGCCACAGATGCCGTGATTCACAACGAATGGCAGATTGCATCTGACGAGCAGTTCGAGTATATCGATTATCGTTTTAATGAGCCGTCTCTTGATTACACATTTACCGACGAGGGCACATATTATGTTAGGTATGTGGGCAGCAACAGCGACGGCTCCTGCGAAACTGTAGGGGAGACTTATACCATCGGTGTGGGTTCATCCGAACTGAAGATACCCAATGCTTTCACGCCCAACGGAGATGGAATCAACGATGTGTGGAAAGTATCTTACAGATCGCTTATTGATTTTGAGTGTTCGATTTTTGACCGCTACGGCAATCGTCTGTATCATTTCACCGATCCGTCGAAGGGCTGGGACGGCAAGTATAACGGCAAGGTGGTGAAACCGGGTGTATATTTCTACGTCATCGAAGCCAAGGGTGCGGATGGCAAACGGTATAAGAATGGAGGCGACATAAATATCATAAACTCCAAGAGATACGGCAACTCCACTAATGGTGGTGGCTCAAATGGTGGCTCAAATGGTGGCTCATCATCGGGTAGTTCTGAATAAAAAATGATAAAAACGAACACTAAAATTTGGATAATTCAAAAAAAAAGAGTAATTTTGCATCGTCAAAAGGGAATTGGACCCTGAGACGCTGAATAGAGATTCAGTAGATTGCCTTGTGGTGTAATGGTAGCACACCGGATTCTGGTTCCGTTTGTGAGAGT
>CAJTYC010000048.1 GCA_910584185.1 uncultured Muribaculaceae bacterium | reverse complement strand
GGCTTTGCGAGAATAAAACCGACGCGAAGCCACCGGGAGGGAGGAGCCTCCGGCGACGACACAGAGAACAAGCCCAGCCGCGAAGCCATCGGGAGGAGCGAGCCTCCGGCGATGACAAAAAAAGCGTAAGTCACGTTGCATCGCGAACTGGGGGAAAGGAGGCGCCGCCGACGTTACAAAGAATACGACAAAAGGTATGCCAATTCAGTTGGCAAAGTCAATCATCAAGCCGATGCGGAATTGCCGTGGGTCGATAGGGTAGTGGGGCAATGAGAAGTAACCTTTAGTGAACCATCCCTGGGCAAGATTGCTCACCATTGCGAAAAACCTAACCTTGTAGAGCTTACAAGTGAGATATACATTGGAGTTGATGAAGTTACCAACGTTCACAGCATTGTCGCCCTGTGCAGTAAATTGCATTGTGGCCGGCTGGTAGTTGGGTCCCTTATATGCCGAATACCAATCCACGTCTACACCAAACTGTACCGTCAACGCCTTGAAAGCATGGAAGTAAAGATACATGTTGCTATAAAGCACAAACTCCGGCAATGGTATTACGGTGGTGTTGGAACTCTTCTGATAGGTGAAGGTGTTGTCCCAGTTGAAGATGCCTAATTTCAGGTTCTGCTGTATAGCTGCCGAGAATACCTGCACACTGCCGCCATGCTGCCGCGGCATGCTCGATGAGTCGAAGTATACCTGGTTTTGCACGTTCTCAAATCCTACTTTGAGCGTAGTCCATGTCCAGGGTATGTGCAGGCGGCCACCCACCCTGAAACTGCGTATCTTGCCGAAGTCGTTGTGCCAAATGAAGTGGTTGCTCACGTAGTGGTTGAGCAGATAATTCGGCTCTATGTTCTTGAAAAATCCGTCGGCCGATATTGTCACGGTGTCTTTGCCGAGACGGAATCGCGTGTCTATGCGCCCGCTCGCGTCGATATCGCCTATTGCATCGCCAATCAGTCCGAATTTAGCATCAGCTGCATAGCGGATTATGCTGCCGCGTGTCTTCTCGAGTCGGCCTCCCACCCAGAGCCTGTTGCGCGTGCGTCTCAAGTTCTTGTTCCAGCCTTCGGGCAGTTCCGTGGTGCCGGTGATCTCAGGGTCGTCCATGCCGGTCACCTCGAAGCCGTAACGGTCCGCCTCGTAGGTGGCATATGCCGCCAAACCGAATTTCGCCCATTTCTGAAAACCCTCTATCATCTCGATGCCGAGGGTGTTGGAGACTGACCAGTACGCCGTTTTGTCGTGCGTGCGCTGATTGTTGAAGTATACGTTCTGCCAGAATTTCTCAGCCTCCGCCGCATTGTCGTTGCGGAAGATGTGGGTGTCTTTCTTCCAGTCGAATGTGTACACGAATTTGGTGTGCGGCACGAATTCCTGTCGCTGCACAGTGTCTTCGGGCTGCGTTATGTCGCGCCAGAATCCCAATTTATATGCGTGGCTCATATAAAGCTCCCCACCGCGCACTCGGCTGTGTGCCGCCGTCAGGTTGACCGGTATGCTCTGCGGCTCTATGTTGCTAACGCCTCCCTGGAGTTCCGCCGGATTGGTGATGTAGAGGTCGTCTGTGATACCGCCGTTCTCTTTGTTAAGGTGGTTGTAGTGGTTGTAGAAGGCCTGCATCTCATAGCGGTCGCCTGCATAGTAACCGGAGAAGCCCCAGCCTAATCCTTTGGCTGCCTGGTAGGCGTACGAACCTTTTGTATATGGATAATCCACCCATGCTCCGATGCCCACTTTGCGGTTTACATTGCCGGCAAATATAGCCCCTAAGTGGTCTGTACGGTTCTCCGTGCCGATACCCCAGCCATATTCGAGCTGTGTCATCGGGATATAAACGTTGTAGAACTTCTGCTTGCTGAACGATGGTATCCAATAGTCCAAAGCGCTCTCAAACAGGAAAGAAGGCTGTTCACGACGCTCGAAATACATCATGTTGAGCGCAGGTGCCGTATATGCACCGGTTGTGGCCCAGGCGTCTGAACGCATCGACTCCACAAAGCGTCGCTGGTAATTATATAGAAGCGTGTCGAGCGTAGACTCGATATGTGTGCCCAATGGCCACGACAATGTCCATGCCGAACCTGGTGGGTAACTCTTCTTTTCACTCGCCGAAGATGCCCCTCCGGGTGCTTCCGAAGAATTCCCTGCGTTGCTCATCTTGGTCTGTGCAGTTACACTATTGTATGCGCTAAGGCATATCGCCATTGCAAATATGGCAAGTATGCCTGATTTCTTGATTCTTGAAGTTTTCAAACGATATTTCATTTGCAACACGGCCGCCGGGAAATTTTGCAAACGTTAGTGTAGTTCATGCTTCCGCAGATGCCGCTTCTAGTTCAATTTGCAAATTTAGCTAAAAAACGCAATATATATGCAAATCGGGGTGTAAAACTTTATTGCAAATATCAGTGGGTTTCGAGCCATGTGGTGAGTATGATTACCGCCGACATCTCGTCGGCGAGTCCCTTGCGCTGGCGGTCGGACTTCTTGAAGCCGGCAGTCAGCATGTCACGATGCGCCATGACTGAGGTGAAGCGTTCATCCACCATCTCAATCGGCATATCGGGCATGGCCTTGCGCAGTTGTCCCAAGAATGGCTTGATATAGCGCATCGACTCGGACGGCTCCCCGTTCATCTGCCTCGGTTCGCCCATGAGTATGCGCTCCACCTCTTCTCGCGAGCAATATTCCTGCAGAAAGTTGAGCAAGTCGCAAGTGCGCACCACCGGCAGCGAATTGGCAATCAGCTTCAAAGGGTCAGTAACAGCCACGCCGCAGCGTTTGCGACCAAAATCTATGGCAATGATTCGAGACATATCTAAGTGTTAAATCAGTTCTTAAGGACCTTAAAGTCCTTAAAGTCCTTAAGGTCCTTAAAGTGGGTCAATAATCACGGAGGCTTCGCGACGTTGCTTCGCGCACTGGGGGAGAGGAGGCGCCGCCGACGACCATAAAAGGGCACGGCAAAATGCCGTGCCCTTTTATAACGAATGTTTTGGCTCAATTATTTCTTGTTAGCGAAATAACGCTGATAGAGGCCATAGAAGCCACGTCCGTGACGAGCCTCATCTTTTGCCATCTCATGCACTGTGTCGTGGATTGCGTCGAGGTTTGCCTTCTTTGCGTTTGCAGCAATACGCATCTTGTCAGCATTTGCGCCGGCTTCAGCGTGCATACGCTTCTCGAGGTTGGTCTTGGTGTCCCACACCATGTCGCCGAGCATCTCTGCGAACTTAGAAGCATGCTCTGCCTCTTCCCAAGCATAACGCTTGAAAGCCTCAGCAATCTCAGGATAGCCTTCGCGGTCTGCCTGACGAGACATTGCGAGATACATACCCACCTCTGTGCATTCGCCCATGAAGTGTGCGTTGAGGTCTTTGATCATCTCTTCGCCTGTGCCTTTGGCTACGCCAATCTCGTGCTCTGTCACGAAGTTCAGCACTTCTTCCTCATCAAGGGGTTTGAATTTGCTCTGGGGTGCGCCGCACATGGGGCACTTCTCGGGTGCTGTCTCACCTTCTGCTACATATCCGCACACTGTGCAGATCCATTTCTTTGCCATTTTCTTAATTTTGTTTAAGGTTATATATTTAGTTTTTTATCTTTCAGATGATTTATCTTTCAGATTACTACTTCAATAAGAACGTTTATAAGCATCAATGTGTTTTCTTAACATGCTGTCTTATGGAGTTCATTGCAAAAATAGTCATTTCTTTTTATTTTTCCAATCTTTTCGAAATCTTTTATTATTCTTTCACAATTGTTTTCTTTTACCGTATTTTAATGTTAAATTTGCGTTATGGAAAAGAGAGCAACAATCGATTGTGTGGCTTCTCCACGTTTGGAGGGTGAAGTGCGGGCTATATTGGCTCGTGCCGGTGTCTCCTCGGTTGTTGCCGGTGTCAGCGGTGGTGCCGACAGTGTGGCTTTGCTCCGTGCCCTTGTGGCAGTCGGAGTGGATGTCACTGCCCTGCATTGCAATTTTCATCTGCGCGGCTCTGAGAGCGATCGTGACCAGATTTTCGTGGAGCAGCTTTGCAAGAAGCTCGACATCCCTCTCCATGTCGTGCATGTCGATGTGGCGAAACTTAAGTCTGCCACCGGTGACTCTGTGGAGATGGTCTGCCGTGACTCCCGTTATGAGGCTTTCCGCTCTCTTATGATGTCGGTAGGTGCTGACCGTATTGCTGTGGCTCATAATTCTGACGACCAGGCCGAAACCCTGCTCCTTAATCTTATGCGCGGCTCCGGAGTTTCCGGACTAAGGGCCATGCTTGTCGACACAGGTGAAATAATAAGACCTTTACTCGCTCTGAGCCGTAAGGATATTCTCGATTATCTATCCGGTTGCGGACAGAAGTTCATGACCGATTCCACTAACCTTGAGTCTGACTATAATCGCAATTTTATCCGCAACGAAGTTTTACCTTTGTTGCGTCAACGCTGGCCCTCCGCATCATCAGCAATCTGCAAGACGGCCTCAATTATGGCGCAGGAGGAACGTGCCTTATCTTATCTGGAATCTCAGGTGGTAGGTGTCGATGCCATGAAGCTCGATTTTGAGGCTATGTCGAAGTGGGGAGACCCGATGTGGGTGATAAGACGCTTTGCCACTCCCTTGGGCGCAAACATCTCTCAATGTGAGGAGATTTGCCGAGTGGTTACGGATTGCGATTACACCCCCGGCAAGCATTGGTCCACACCCTTCGGCATAATTTCTGCCGAGAGGTGGTGCCTTGAGTTTATTCCTGCATGTCAGGGTTCCGGCGATATTCTCGAAGTGAAGAGATATGAGCTTTCCGATGAAGTGTGGCGCAGGGTGCTTGAAGCTCCGCTAAGCGAGTTATGGACTACGCTTCCTCCCGAAGATGTCGTGGTGCGTCACACACAAGTTGGCGACCGTATAAAGGCGCTCGGCATGTCGGGTTCTACGCTCGTAAGCAAGATTATGAAGGATGCTAAACTCACCCGTGCGCAGAAGCAGGATGTGAGGGTGATGGTGCACAGGCAGAGCGGAGAAATTTTATGGGTGGAGGGTTTGAAAAGGTCGCGGCTTTTTCTTGCCGATAAAACATTACACGTACTTTACCGTTATCAATTAAGAAATATAACGTAAATTAACGAAATATATAATCAAAACGAAATATATAATCAAAACGAATTATGAAAGAACTTGAAGAGAAAGACTTGATTCTCTTGAAAGAGAAAGGAATCACCGTAGAAAAACTCACTGAGCAGCTCCACATGCTGCAAGAAGGATTTCCATATTTGAAACTCGAAGGTGCAGCCACTCCTGGCAATGGCATCTCCGAACTGAATGCGCAGATGGAAATTGGTGCCATAAAGTGTTGGGATGATTTCTTGCGTCAGGGCGGGTCCGTGGCAAAGATGGTGCCGGCCAGTGGCGCTGCCTCGCGCATGTTCAAGAATATCTTCGCCTTTGCCAATGGTAAGGCTGATACTCCCGACAATGATTTTATGAAGAAGTTTTTTGACGAGATTGAGAATTTTGCGTTCTTCCATCGCCTTAATTTTGTGACCCTCGAGCTTTATGGCAAGAGTGTTGCCTCTCTTGTCAAGGAGAAACGTCATAAGGATGTGGTGAAGGCACTGCTCGAAAAGACCGGTTTGAATTATGGTCAGCTCCCGAAGGCGTTGCTACAGTTCCATAAGATTATAGGTACTTCTCGTACCGCTCTTGAGGAGCACCTTGCTGAGGGTGCGCAGTATGCAGTCGGCAAGGATGGCGTGGTGCATGTGCATTTCACCGTGTCCGAAGACCATCTCCCGCTTGTCAAGATGAAAGTGGAGGAGGCTGCCGGTCACCTCGGTCATGAATATGGTGTGGAGTTTGACGTGACTTACTCTGTGCAGAAGCCGAGCACCGACACTGTGGCTGCCAACCTCGACGGTACTCCCTTCCGTCATAACGGTAATCTTTTCTTCCGCCCCGGTGGTCATGGTGCCCTTATCGAAAATCTCAATGACCTCGATGCCGATGTGATTTTCATTAAGAATATCGACAATGTAGTGCCCGATACCCATCGTGGTGCCACCATACAGTATAAGAAGGTGCTCGGTGGCACGCTCGTGGCTGTGCATCAGCGCATTAATGAGTATTGCAAGCTGCTCGCCGAGGGCAATCCTGATGATGAGAAGCTGAACGAGATTGTCGCTTTCATGCGCAATGTGCTCAATATCACTCATGATAAGACTGACGAGATGACCCGTGAGGAGAAGATTGGCTATCTCTTCGGCAAGCTCAACCGCCCTTTGCGTGTCTGCGGCATGGTGCGCAATGAGGGTGAGCCAGGCGGCGGTCCGTTCCTCGTATACAATGCCGACGGCACTGTCAGCCCGCAGATTCTTGAATCAACACAGATAGATGTTGACGACAAGGCTTCGATGAAGATGCTCAAGGAGTCTACCCACTTCAACCCGGTGGACCTCGCCGTGTCGGTGCGCGACTATAAGGGTGACAAATTCGACTTGACGAAGTATGTTGACAAGACCACCGGTTTCATCTCGCAGAAGAGTGTGGAGGGCACTGAGATCAAGGCTCTCGAGCTTCCCGGCCTCTGGAACGGCGCAATGAGCGACTGGAATTCAATCTTCATCGAGGTGCCGGCACAGACCTTCAACCCGGTGAAGACAGTAAACGACCTGCTCCGCCAGGCCCACCAGCCAATGCCGGCAACAATCAATGAATAATGAATATTGAATAATGGCTTCGCGACGCTGCCTCGCGCACTGGGGGGAGAGGAGGCGCCGCCGACGACACCAAGAACCAAGTCATCGCGAAGCCACTGTGAGAGAGGAGCCTCCAGCGACGACACCACGAACTAAGTCATCGCGAAGCCACCGGGAGAGAGGAGCCTCCGGCGACGACCATAAATGACGACCATAAATGAGAAACGGAGTGCATCGAAAGATGCACTCCGTTTGCTTAGGGTTAATTCGTTTCCCTGAATTACTTCTTGATGCGGTTGCCATAGCGGCTGCGGAAACGGTCCACACGACCTGCGGTGTCCACGAGTTTCTGCTTACCGGTGAAGAAGGGGTGAGACGAGCTGGTGATTTCAAGCTTTACGAGGGGATACTCTTTGCCGTCAATCTCGATTGTCTCGCGTGAAGCGACTGTGCTGCGGGTGATGAACACCTCGTCGTTCGACATGTCTTTGAAGCAAACTTCACGATAGTTAGAGGGATGAATGTCTTTTTTCATTTCTAATTACTGCAGTTAAATGTTTGTGATTAAGCGCCCTTAAGCCTGGCGAGCCTCCAAGCGCAACAATCGGCAGGTCGCGACCCCGCCAATTCGGCTGCAAAATTACAAAAAATTCCGCAATCTTGCAAATTGTAGAAGCTTATGGGTCGCAAAATTGTTATACCAACTTGCGGTATTTGATGCGGTGGGGCGTGTCGAGGCCTCCGTCGCGTTTTTTCTTGAATTCTTCGTATTCGGAGTAGCTTCCTTCGAAGTAGGTTACTTGGCTGTCGCCTTCGAATGCGAGGATGTGCGTCGCAATTCGGTCAAGGAACCAGCGGTCGTGGCTAACCACCACGGCACAGCCGGCGAAGTTCTCCAGGCCTTCCTCCAGTGCGCGGAGCGTATTCACGTCGATATCGTTGGTCGGCTCGTCGAGAAGCAACACATTACCCTCCTCTTTTAGTGCCATCGCCAAGTGAAGCCTGTTGCGCTCTCCGCCCGAAAGTACCCCGATTTTCTTCTCCTGATCTGCTCCGGTGAAGTTGAAACGCGATAGGTAAGCACGTGCGTTCATGTCGCGGCCTCCCATGCGGAACGATTCAACTCCCTGAGAAATCACCTCATATACGGTCTTCTCGGGCGATAGGTCTTTGTGGTTCTGGTCCACATATGCGATCTTTACAGTCTCGCCAACTTCAAAATCGCCACGGTCTTGCTTCTCCAAGCCCATTATAAGACGGAAAAGCGTAGTCTTACCTGCACCGTTGGGACCTATCACACCCACGATGCCGTTTGGCGGAAGCATGAAGTTCAGGTCGGTGAAGAGAGCCTTGTCATCATATGCCTTGGCGAGATGCTTCGCCTCGATAACCTTGTTGCCCAAGCGAGGACCGTTCGGTATGAATATCTCCAGTTTCTCCTCACGTTCTTTCTGGTCTTCATTGAGCAAGCGGTCGTAACTCGAAAGACGGGCTTTACCCTTGGCTTGGCGGGCCTTCGGGGCCATGCGCACCCACTCAAGCTCGCGCTCAAGGGTCTTGCGGCGTTTGCTCGCCTGTTTCTCTTCCTGCTCCATGCGCTTGGTCTTCTGGTCGAGCCATGAAGAGTAGTTACCCTTCCATGGAATACCTTCGCCACGGTCAAGCTCCAGTATCCAGCCTGCCACATGGTCGAGGAAGTAACGGTCGTGCGTCACGGCAATCACTGTGCCGGGATATTGCTGCAAGTGCTGTTCGAGCCAGTCGATAGACTCTGCGTCGAGGTGGTTGGTAGGCTCATCGAGCAGCAGGATGTCGGGCTGGCTGAGCAACAGACGGCAGAGCGCCACTCGGCGGCGTTCACCACCCGAAAGTACGCCCACTTTCTTGTCGTCGGGCGGACAGCGCAAAGCATCCATCGCCCGGTCGAGCTTGTTGTCGATATTCCACGCATCGGTAGCGTCGAGCTTATCCTGAAGCTCCGACTGACGCTGTATCAGCTTATCCATCTTGTCGGGATCTTCAAGCACTTCAGGGTCAGCAAATGCGTTGTTGACCTCATCATATTCGCGCAGTAAGGCCATGATGGGTTCCACCCCCTCCTGCACCACTTCGCGAACTGTTTTCTCCGGGTCCAGCTTCGGCTCCTGCTCCAGGTAGCCTACGGAATAATCCTGGTTGAAAACCACATTGCCCTGATAGCTCTTGTCGATGCCGGCGATGATTTTCAACAACGTAGACTTACCGCTACCGTTAAGACCTATGATACCGATCTTAGCTCCGTAGAAAAAAGAGAGGTATATGTTTTTAAGAATCTGGCGCTGAGGAGGAATAACCTTGCTAACGCCAACCATCGAGAAAATAATCTTCTTGTCGTCTGCCACGATAATTCAATTAAAAATGAATAATGAATGGTGAATAATGAATAGTGAATAATGAATAATGAGTAATTAATTAATAATGAATAGCAGGCTGCAAATATTGATTAATTTCAATAAGTTGTCAATAGTTATTCATTATTAATTATTAAATATTCATTGCTTAGCTACCGTGCGGTATGCGCATTTCACCTTGCCGCGTTCCAGATTGTTGAGCTTGTTGCGTATCATCTGCTTGCGTATCGGTGAGATACGGTCGGTATAGACAGTGCCGATAAGATGGTCAAACTCATGCTGAATCACGCGTGCCATGAAGCCCTTGAATTCCTGTTCATGTTCGTTGAAATCCTCATCGAGCCAGTTGAGCACCACATGCTCATGGCGCTTTACATTCTCCGAGAGTCCGGGCAAAGACAGGCATCCTTCGGCACGGCTCACCGGCGACTCATCCTCTATGACGTCAAGAGTGGGGTTGATAAGCACCATCTTCGAATCCGCGCATTCCGGAAAATCCTCAGCCAAGGGTGAGGCGTCAATCACAATGACAGCTATTGACTTGCCCACCTGCGGAGCGGCAATGCCGATGCCGTCGGTCTTGTACATAGTCTCGAACATGTCGGCTATAAGCTTCTCGAGACCCGGATAATCCTTGTCGATATCCTCTACCTCCTTACGAAGCACCGGATGTCCATATAGATAAACTGGTAATACCATTATATTATTAATTTTATGTATTCAGAAGTCTGTTTGCTGCAACCTCGCGGTTCAACATGCAAAAATACAAAAAAACACCCACATCAGCAAAACGAAAATCAGCAGGAATGCCTGAAGGCATCTTCCTGCTGATTCATATATTATATATGTATTGCTTAGCGGGCGATTTCCTTGGTGACTTTCTCACCGCGGCGTACTATCACGATTGAGCCGGCTGTGGGGGCGTTGAGCTTGCGGCCTGTCAGGTCGTAATATAAGGGCACTGAAGTCTCGGTGGCATCGGGTGTCTCGATTATCTCGATTGCGCTGTAGTCGGGCATTACATAGTCGGGAAGCGCTGCAGCCGGAGTGTTGTCACGTTCCGGCTCGCTGTAGCTGCCTGCGCTGTAATCACCCCACAGCCCTTTGAGCCATTCTATGCGGCGGTTCAGATACTCGCGCACATTGTTGCGCTTCTCATCCATGTTGCTGTTGTTGACAACCTGTGTAGCCGAAGGAGAGTCTGGCAGCGGAGCATCACCCCAACGCTTGTGGTCGGCTACGGCCGCATCCTTCAGACTGTTGACATATGCGTCGATATCGTCGAAAAAACCATCGAAGTGGTTTTGCATGAACCATTTCCAAGTCTCCTTTACCTTCGCTTCGAAGCGGTCGTTGCGCACCATGTCTGTAATCCAAGTGTTGCCAAACGAGTCACAGTTGAAGAAGTGAGTTTCGTCATAAGCCATGAAAGCGTTGCCGCAGTCCCAGAGAGGGGAGAAGTGCCATTTCTGATTTTCGCCGAAATCTCTGAAAAGGTAAGTCGAACCGTGATATGACTCGGTGTGGCCGATAAGCTCCTCTACTATATAGTATCGAGCCGCATCGTCAAGTTCCATGTAGCTCCAGAGGTTATCGCTTTGCGACTTCACGAGGGAGTGCATGGTGTTGAACTGCGAGGTGATGAATTTCTTCTGAAGGTCAGAATACTCTTCAGGCGTGTCGGGAGTAACGTAAAGCTGGTCGTCTACATTCTCATCATCGTTAAGCACGATGGTGTTTGGGTCATCTTTGTAGTTGTCGAGTTCCACGAGGTAGCCACCCGACAGCAGTTTGCCATCCTCCACATTGTCGTCGAGTTCGGTAATCTGTATACGTCCGTCGCCAACTCGGATAGACTCGGTGAGGAAATAGAGGCCGCGGTAGTCGCCGTTGATAACTATTTCCACAGGAGTCATGCCGGGAGTCCAGGGGAGCTGGATTCGTTTGCCAAGATTGAAGCCGGTGAAGTTGCGCAGATAGCCAAACTGGTCATCTGCATGTGCCAATATGGCATAATGCTTCGACTTGTCGGGAGTGAGGCCGAGCATATTCTGCTTCTTGCCGAGTTTCAGTTTGAAAGGCTTCTTGGCAAAACCTATGCGGGTATAGTTGCCGCGAGCTTTGATTTCGAGGGGAAGAGGCTCCTCTGATGTGCCGATTGCCTTGAAATCGCTTCCTTCAGGCACAGTCATATAATATGAGCCGGGACGGTATTTCTTGTCATCGAGGTCTTTGCTCAGCACATAGTTGTCAAGCTCCGTGGTGGGATTGCCGAGATCATCTGTTTTAAATACATTGATGTAAATCACCGGGAGGGAGCCTGTGGGCTGCTGGCCTGTTATCACTGGGTCGTCACCTCCCTGCTCACCGTTGCGGGTCATGGTGAACTGCATCGCATTGATGTCGATGGTCAAGTCATAAGTGGTGTTGGCGGCAAGGTTACTTTCCAACTGTTGTCTTTCATGTCAGGATTTTCCGACACTTTCAGCATCTCCACTTTTTGACCGAATGAGAACTCCGTGTTGTTATCGGCCGGACTTAGTCTCCCTGCATTCATTGTGTCCCAGTCAGAGGGTTCTGAAGCAAGGGTAGTGGTGAAGCCGAAATAACATTCGCCGGGGGCGAAGTCATTCGTGCTGAGTGAATAGGTGAACTTGCCGTCGGCAATACGTTCACATTCGTTGCCGATTGTAGGCTCCCAGCCTGCACCCAACGGCTGGCTGCCGATGATGTAAAGCTGTTCGGGTGTGGCGGCGTTGCCACAGAGAGCTGTCAGCATAACTGCCAGCGTCATGTAGATTTTTCTCATATGAATTGAGTTTGATATATTGTTCTTGATAATGTTGGTATCAGATATCGGATAACGGATGATATATCGGTTTTGCTCCAACTTGTAATAACGTTGATTTGCCGGTTTAATTATAGACAGGTGCAACACGGCTTCATCTTTTACCCATTCCGTAATATTTTTTGAAAAAATTACTGAAAAAATTCTTTATTCACAAAAATTTATCTTAAATTTGGGGATATAAACCAACTGATAACAACAACAAATACCATAAACACAAACCTCTAATTTTAAAAGCTGTGACTAAGAAATTAAAAATCAGAGATTTGACGCTGCGCGACGGCCAGCAGTCACTTTTTGCAACTCGTATGAAGCAGGAGAATGTTGACAAGCTCCTCCCTCTCTATCGTGATGCAAAGTTCTATATAATGGAAGTCTGGGGCGGTGCAGTGCCCGACTCTGTTATGCGTTACTTAGGCGAAAGCCCCTGGGATCGTCTGCGTGCATGCTCCAAGGCCATGAAGGGCATCTCGCTGCTCTCCGCCCTTTCGCGTGGCCGTAACCTCTTCGGATACGTTCCTTATCCCGACTCTGTGCTCGAAGGTTTCTACAAGAAGGCTATCGAGAACGGTCTGAACGTAATGCGTATCTTCGATGCTCTCAACGACATCAACAATATAAAGGGTTCGATCAAGATGATTAATGACCTCGGTGGCATTTCCGACACCGCTGTCTGCTACACTGTCGACCCCAAAGGCACTCCCGAAGCTGAAAAGGTCTTTACCGACGATTATTTTGTCAACAAGGCCAAAGAGATGGAGAAACTCGGTGCCAAGATGATTACCCTCAAGGATATGGCCGGTCTCGTAAGCCCGTCGCGTATCTACACTCTTATGCCGAAGCTCAAGGAGGCAGTGAAGGTCGACATCGACTTCCACACCCATTGTACCCCCGGTTATGGTCTTGCAGCTGTGCTCACTTCCATTATCCGTGGCGTTGATATCGTCGACACCAACATCTGGTGGTTCGGCGGTGGCTCCGCAGCCCCCTCTATCGAGCTTATCGACATTTTCTGCCGCAAGCTCGGTGTTGAGGTGGATGTCAACATGGAGGCTGTTGCCAAGATTCGTCATGAACTTAAGGATGCCCGCAAGGCTCTCGCTGAGTTCGACCTTAATAAGGACAAGTGGCCTAAAGACTTCGACGAGGCTTACAAGGCTATGCCCAAGGAAATCGACGCTGAGTTTGATCGCGCCATCGAGGCTGCCAAGGCCAACAAGGAGGAAGAACTTCTCGACGCTTGCCACAAGATTGAGGCATATTTCGGCCTGCCGAAGCCCAATGAATTGGTCAAGAATGCAGAGGTGCCCGGCGGTATGTACTCCAACATGGTGGCCAACCTCCGCGCTCTCGGTCAGGAAGACCTTCTCGAGGAGGCTATGGCCCTCATCCCGAAGGTGCGCCGCGACGCTGGTCTCGTGCCCCTCGTTACTCCTACAAGCCAGATCGTAGGTTCGCAGGCTGTAAACCTCGCGGTGGACCGCCGCAAGGGCAACCCCGACTATACTCAGAAGAACAATCAGTTCGTAGGTCTCGTGAAGGGTGAATATGGCACAACTCCCGTGCCCGTTGATCCGAAGTTCCGTGAGTTCATCACAGGCAACGCTGAGGAGAAACCTTACGATGTCTCTACTCACAAGACTCCCGACAACCCCGTGCTTGAGAAATATGGCAATGTGAAGCTCGCTCAGAATGAAGAGGAATTCCTCCTTCTCGAACTTCTCCCCGCTGTAGCCAAGACATATCTCACCAACATCCGCAAGAAAGAGTTTGAGGCCAAGGGTGCCGCTGCTAAGGCTGAGGCTAAGGCCGCTCCCGCAGCCGGAGGTCCCGTTACCGGCGAGACTTTCTGCGCTCCGATGGGTGGTACTGTAATGGAAATACGCGTTAAGGCCGGTGACACTGTTAAGCCCGGCGACGTGGTGCTCGTTTACGAAGCCATGAAGATGGAGAATGACCTTGCTTGCGACAAGGGTGGTGTGGTGAAACAGGTGCTCGTAGCCGAAGGTGATGTCATGGGCACAGGTCAGCCCCTCATCGAGTTTGCAGGTGCCGGCGAAGCTGTGGCTCCCGCTGCTGCCGAAGAGGCTGTGGTTGGCTCAGGCGAAGTCATGAAGGCTCCCATGGGTGGCACTATCCTCGAATATAAGGTGAAACCGGGCGACCATGTGAAAGCCGGTGACATCATCCTCGTGTATGAGGCCATGAAGATGGAAAACAACCTCATGAGCGACCGCGAAGGCACAATCGCAGCTCTCCTTCTCGACGAAGGTGAAGTGATGGCCACTGACCAGCCCATTGTGGAGTTTGGCGTAGCAGGTGCTAAGCCCGCAGCTCCCAAGCCCGCTCCGGCTCCCAAGCCTGTGGCAGCTCCTAAGCCCGAGGCTCCAAAGGCAGCTCCTGCAGCAGCTCCATGCGCAGTGAAGCCTGTAGACATCAGCAAGGCATACTCCCCCGTAGAGGGTGGCAGCTCGTCACACTTCGTGCTCCCCACCGGACGCAAGGACAACGCCGCAACCCTGAAGCTCGCAGCCGGAACAACAATGGAAATCAACGTAGCCCCCGACGGCTCAATCCAAATCCGTATCACAGCCGGCAAGTAAACATTATAGAATAGACAATAAAAAATCGCGGTCGAATTTTCGATCGCGATTTTTTATTGCAATTATCAGAAATAAAATTTACATAAAGCAGAGGATAATTACCTGGGCAGCGATTACGCGCATGAACATAGTGAGCGGATAGACAGTTGAGTAGGCCACTGCCGGTGCGTCATTGTTGGCAATCTTGTTGCCATAGGCGAGTGCCGGTGGGTCAGTGTAGTTACCCGACATCATACCGCAGATGCTGAAGTAGTTCATCTTGTATTTGGCGCGTGCTATGATGCTTGTAACCAACAAAGGTACAACCGTGATGATGAAGCCATAGCCTACCCATGTGATACCTCTGACGTTAAACACCGTAGCGGCAAAGTCCTTACCTGCCGCAATACCCACTGAGGCCAAGAACAAGCATATACCTATCTCGCGAAGCAGCAAGTTGGCCGCTGAGTTGGTATAGGTGACAAGATGGAACTTATGGCCATAAGCACTGATAAGGATTGCAACCACCAGCGGACCACCTGCCAAACCAAGTTTCATAGGCACAGACATACCGGGGAACTGCAAAGGTATGCTACCGACGATAATACCAAGGAATATGCCGATGAACATGGTGATAAGGTTAGGCTCGTTGAGTCGCTTCATAGAGTTGCCGAGCTTGCGGGCCAAGTTGTTGATGTCGTCGAGCTTTCCAACCACAGTGAGACGGTCGCCCATCTGGAGGCGGAGGTTGGGAGAAGCCACGAGGTCAAGGCCGGCACGGTTAACGCGTGTCACATTGAGCTGATAAGCTGAGTGGAGTCGCAGCGAACCGAGTTTCACACCATTATACTCAGTCTGAGTCACAAGCACACGGCGTGACACCACTGGCCCCTGTTCCATTTCCCAGGTCTTTTCGATTTTCGGACCGATGAAACGTTCGAAAATCTCCTCATCCTGCTCAGAGCATATCACAAGCACTATGTCGCCCACCTCAAGTTCATCCTTGGATGTCGGGATGATTGTGCGTCCATCTGGCTTCTCAATACGCGACATCACATAGTTGACCGATATTATGGTGTGCAGCTTCTGCATGTTCAGTCCGTTGATCATCGCGTTAGTAACCTTGAAAGTGACGCGGTGAGGAGCAAGCTCCGAAGATTTCTGGTCATTCTCGATTTCTTGAGTCTCCTTGTCAAGATTAATCTTAAAGAATGCCTTGAGCAATATCATGGTCAGAATGATGCCGATTACACCGAGAGGATATGCTGCAGCATAACCCATCGACATCTGCTGGCTCACATCATAACCGTCAGGATTAACCTGGAGGAATGTCTGCTGGGCGGCACCGAGTCCCGGAGTGTTGGTTACAGCACCACTCATTATGCCCACCATCTGAGCGATTGAGGTTTCGCCATCGGCACCTCCTTGCAGGAAGTAGATTGTGATGGTGATACCCACATTGAGCGCAATGGCAATCATCGCGAGCATGTTCATCTGTATACCCCCCTCCTTGAACGAAGAGAAGAATCCCGGGCCAACCTGCATACCTATCGAGAAGATAAACAGGATAAGGCCGAACTCCCGCAAGAAGTGAAGCACATTGCCATCAGCCTCATAGCCGAAATGGCCGAGCAGGATGCCTACGAAGAGAACGAATGTGACTCCCAAAGAGACACCGAAGAATTTGATTTTCCCCAGGTAAATACCCGTGAAGATGACGAACGAATAGAGCACAATCGTACTCGCCATCGACACGTTGTGGGGACGTAGCAAATCAATAAGCCAATCCATAATTTGACATTAAATATTATTAAAAGAACGTGAAATGTTAGTTGTCAGTCGAAAATTCCCTGCACCTCCTCTTGCACTTCTTCTACCTGATGGGCATATTCCCTATGCTCGGAGCCGCACAGGTTCATATTTTCCGGAAACTCGAATTTGGCATCTTGCGAGTAGGGGAGTTTCGGGTCGTTATATACCTTTTTCATATAGAGGCCATAGATAGGCAATGCAGCCTTGGCGCCCTGACCGAAGGCCATGGAGTTGAAGTGTATGTAACGCTCTTCGCCTCCCACCCAGACACCGGTTACGAGTTCCGGAGTGAAGCCCATGAACCAGGAGTCTGAGTTGGCGTTGGTCGTACCGGTCTTGCCGCCCATCTGTGCCGTTATGCCGTAACGGCTGCGCAGGCTGGCGCCCGTGCCGGAGTCCACCACGTTGAGAAGTATCGACACAATGCGGTAATATGCCTCCTCGCTCGTCACCTCTGTGCGGTGAGGCACCGCGCTGTATATCAGGTTGCCCTGGTTGTCTTCTATCCTGCTCACGTATATCGGGTTGACGCGTATGCCACGGTTGGAGAAAGTAGTGTAGGCCGCCACCATGTCACCCACCGACACGTCGACTGTGCCGAGGCAGAGTGGCAACGTCGGCTCTATGTAGCCCGAAAGCCCGAACATGCGCATCTTGTTGGCCAGCGAGCCGGCTCCCAATTCATTCACGAGGCGTGCGGATATCCAGTTGTTGGAGTTGGTCAATGCCCAGCGCAGGTCTACCATCTGACCCACGCGCGCCCGGCTCGAATTTCGCGGGGCCCAGTTGCCGAACACCGGCTGCGTGTTGCTGAACATGGAGCATGGCGTAAGGTCCTGCTCCATAGCCAATGTGTAGAGGAATGGCTTGGCAGTCGAACCGATCTGTCGCTTGCCGCGAGCCACCATGTCATACTGGAAGTGCGCGAAGTCTGGTCCTCCCACATATGCCTTCACGTAGCCCGTCACGGGGTCCATGCTCATCAGACCGGTGCGCAATATCGTCTTCATATAGAGCAACGAGTCGTAAGGGGTCATGGTGACCGTCTTTGTGCCGGGCACAATATGTGTCACCTTGCGTCCCTTCTCTGTCTTAGTCTCCTTAACATAGGCAAACACATCCATCTCATATTTCGTATGGAATGCGCGGTCTATCTCCTCTTCGCTGCATCCGGCTTTCTTCATCACACGATATCGCTCTGTCTGCTTCACCGCGTTCTTTATGAGCCTCTGCACGCTTGCATAACTCAATTCGGCGGGGTTGGAGGTGTAAGGACCCGTCTTCGAGCCGCGCTTCTCCCTCTCGAATGCCGGCTGCAGGTAGCCACCGAGGTGCTCGTTGACTGCCTGTTCGGCATATTCCTGCATACGCAGGTCTATGGTGGTGTAGATTTTCAGTCCGTCGGTATATAGGTTGTAGTATGTGCCGTCGGGCTTCGGGTTTTTCAATATCCAGCCATACAGCGGGTCTTCCTCCCATTTGAGTGAGTCGGTGTTGTAATTGCCGAGGGCTATGTTGTAGGCGCTCCGGCTGTTGTAGTCGTTGCGGTTTGGCCGTTCCGGTTTCTTGGCGGTCATAAGCCTGCGTATCTCTTCGCGAAGATAAGGGGCGGCTCCCTCTTTATGATCCACCTTGTGGTAATCCAATCCTAAGGGGAGTTGCTTGAGCGAGTCTGCATCGGCATACGACAGGAAGCCGGCCTTGACCATCTGGTCAAACACCACATTGCGGCGTTCGCGTGTGCGCTCTTCGTGGCGCAGCGGGTTGAAGTAGCTCGGATTTTTCAGCATGCCCACTAGCATGGCCGCCTCCTCTATCTTCAGGTCGCGTGGCTCCTTGCCGAAATATACGTTGGCAGCAGTCTTGATGCCCACGGCGTTGTTGAGGAAGTCGAAGCGGTTGAGATACATGTTGATTATCTCATCTTTGGTGTAAAACCTCTCCAACTTCACGGCAATCATCCATTCAATCGGCTTCTGTATGGCTCGCTTCAGCAGGCTGGTCGAGGGTTGGGAGTAGAGTTGCTTGGCAAGCTGCTGGGTGATGGTTGACGCGCCGCCGGCCGACTTGTCGCCCATTATCACGGTCTTTACAGCCGTGCGGCCCAATGCCTTGAAGTCGATGCCTGAATGCTCCAAGAAGCGCACATCTTCTGTGGCCACCAGCGCGTTGATTACGTGCTCGGAGATGCCGTTATAGTCAGTGTAGACACGGTTGCCGGCTCCGTAGTAGTACCGACCGAGCTCGGTAGTGCCGTCGGAGGCATACACGAGCGAGGCCAATTTGTCGTGCGGGTCTTCAAGTTCTTCAATGGGCGGCATGTAGCCAATCACTCCATTGTATATAAGCGTCAGAAAGAAGGCTATGACGAAGCCGAGACTCAGAAATGTGATCCAAAGCCATTTCACCAATGCCCGGTTGCGTCTGTATTTTTTTCTCGACTTGGTGTCGAGCTCGTCAAATTCGTTTATGTTGTCTTTGTTGCTGCTCATATTGTTAGGCTGAAACTGCGTCATTATGTGAGAGTTGGCTGCCTGAGGCGACCTTTGAGGTTTGCTGTGGCAGACTGACGCGGTGTCTCAGAGTGCAAAAATACAAAAAAAATCGCACGTGACGATGCGTTGTGGCTATTTCTTTTTCTTATTATGTGCTTTCTGCACCGAAAAACCGAATTTGCCGATGAGTTCTCCGAGTCCGTAGTAATGGCCGTGGAGATATACGAGCGGCTTGGAGGCCTCGAGCGCGAACCGCCCGGTCTCGGGGTCTATCCAGCGTGAGTCGGCCCTTACGTTGAGCACGTCGGCCACAAACATGCTGTGAGTGCCCAAGTCGGTGACGCTCTTCACCCTGCACTCTATGCTCAGTGGCGACTCCTCTATGGTGGGCGACTTCACTTTCTCGCCTGGTATGGGTGTCAGTCCCGTGGCGGCCCATTTGTCGTTGTCGCGTCCCGAACGCACGCCCACCCAGTCGGTGGCGCGCGCCAGCTCCTCGGTGGTGAGGTTGATGGTAAACTCCATCTCGCGCATCAGGATAGGGTAGGAGTGACGCTCCTTGCGCACCGATATGTAGCACATCACCGGGTCGCTGCATATCGTGCCCGTCCATGCTATCGTGAGCGGGTTCCACTCCTCGCGGTTCGCCCCAACTGTCACTATCACCGCCGGCAACGGATATATCATCGTGCCGGGCTTCCAGGATTCTTTGCTCATCAATTACAAATTTTTTTGCAAAATTAATCAATATTTTTCGTTACCGCACTGATGACGACCACTAATTGACAAAACTTGATAAAAATATATAAAAGAATTAGGTAGTTTAGTCCGTTTTCGTTATTTTTGCGTTTAAATTTTGGTAGTGGCACACTCCCATGTGATTGTAAAGCCTCGCCGGTAACGACGCGCTTCTGCAAGTCCATTAGGGCAAAGGTTACAGTACTTAATAACTAATTAGGGTGTTCAGTTTCGTGTTCCAAAATTAACTCGCTTTGTTGAGCGTTCT
>CAJTYC010000047.1 GCA_910584185.1 uncultured Muribaculaceae bacterium | reverse complement strand
TTCCTCAAACTCGACATCTTCAATGTCGATAGTTTCCTTTCGGTATTTCTCAATCATAGCAGAGATTTTCTCGGCTATGTTGGGAATAGGCTCGATGCCGAGGACGCGCGGGTCATCGGTAGCCATGAAAGGCTGAACGAGATATTGGGCAGTTACGTCGGTATCTTCAATTGTGTCGTGAAGGAGGGCAACTATGATTTCTTCATCGGTTGAGCACCGTGCAGCTACACGTTCCGGATGTAAATGATATGGCATGCCTGCCTTGTCAACTTGCCCGGCATGGGCGGATGTGCATATCTCGTGTGCTATTTTTATTAGTTCATTCATATCGTTGTTTGTTTATAGGTTCGGTGAGGGGGAGGATTCTGCCTGAGACTCGGGCTTCGAGGGTCAGTAGGCCTTGTTTGGCCGTCAGGCCTCCTCCGTAGCCGGTGAGTTTGTGGTTGGTGCCTATCACCCTATGGCATGGCACTATGATTGAGATCGTGTTGGCACCTACTGCTAAGGCTACTGCCCGCACTCCCTTGGGGTTGCCTATGCGACGCGCCAATTCCAGATATGAGATTGTCTCGCCATATGGTATCTTCGTCAGCTCCAACCATACCCTGCGCTGAAAGTCAGTCCCTACAAATTCAAATGGTATTGAGAAATCAGTGCGCTTACCCTCGAAATACTCATTGAGCTGCGATATCGCATCCTCAATCACATCCGATATACCACCTACAAATTGGGCATTCAAGCAACTACAGATACGGCGATGCGTAACGTCACGCAGTCTGCTCTGTGCCCAATCGCAAAGATAAAGATGACCGTTGCAAGAACCGAGAAGCATCTCCCCTACCGGAGATTCATAACTCAGCACATTAACTGGTTCCATACTAAAAAAAATGATTGAAGTGCCGGCCAAGGCAATGTGGCCGACACTTCTTATGTCTGTGTGGTTATTAGTTACTTTTTGAAGAGGCGTATCAGCTCGCCTATCCAGAGCACGAGAGATGTGCCAGCGATTATGATTACCCAGTCGATAAATTTAAGCGGCTCAACGCTGAAGAACTCTCCACCGATGCTCACTATTACAATTTGACCTATGAGAATAAACAATGCTATCAGGCCAAAACCGCTGCAGCCCTTGAAATGGAAAGCCGAACGGCCTGTCTCGAAAGCACGGGCGTTGAACATATTCCAGAACTGAAGGAACACGAAGATTGTGAAGAATAGAGACAATTCATAGCCCGAAAGGCCGGTGTTGGCACCCATTGCCACGTGGCCGACTTCCGTGAGACATGTGATGTCGGTATGCTCAAAATAATAGAGCAGGCCGAGAAGCAGGAGGAAGAAGATACCACCCACGCCGACGATAGATTTCCACATCGGGCGATTGATGATGAAAGCCTCACGCGAACGGGGCTTCTCCTTCATCACAGACTGCGATGGAGGCAGCGAAGCGAGAGCCATAGCTGCGAAAGTGTCCATAATCAGGTTGACCCAGAGCATCTGCGTCACGGTCAGCGGCGACTGCATTCCCATGAAAGCACCGAAGAGCACAATGAAACATGCAGCAACGTTTACCGTCATCTGGAAAAGGATGAAACGCTGTATGTTCTGATAGAGCGAACGTCCCCACATCACGGCACGACCAATCGAAGAGAATGAATTGTCGACAATCGTGATATCAGAAGCCTCCTTGGCCACCGAAGTGCCGTCGCCCATCGATAGACCCACATGGGCAGTCTTAAGAGCCGGGGCATCATTTGTGCCGTCGCCCGTTACGGCCACGACCTCATTGTTAGCCTGAAGAGCCTCCACGAGACGCTTCTTGTCCATAGGTCGAGCGCGTGCGATAATCTTCAGGTCGCCCACACGGTCGCGAAGCTGGGTATCCGAGAGTTCGGCAAACTCCACACCGGTTATGATGTTGCGGTCGCCATCAGTCTCATCATTCCAAAGGCCAATCTGGCGGCCAATCTCCTTGGCAGTGCCGGGAGTGTCGCCGGTGACTATCTTCACCTTGATTCCTGCATCAAGCACTTCGCCCACAGCGTCAGGCACATCAAGGCGCACAGGGTCGGAGATTGCCACAATGCCTACGAAAGTAAGATTATCGGCCACGACCTTATTATCTTCTATTGTCTTATCACCGTCGGCCAATTCCTGATATGCGAAACCGAGAGTACGCATAGCCTGATTCTGATACTCCAGAAGCTGGGCATCGACCTCCTGCTTAGTCACACCGCTAGTGTTCTTGCACATGCCAAAAATTATTTCTGGAGCGCCCTTCACATAGAGTACTCTCTTGCCGGAGGCCGACTGCACTACAGTGGCCATGTACTTACGTTCGGTGGAGAAAGGCAGCTCCTCAATACGCCTTGCACTGTCGCGCAGCGCCATATAGTCCTCACCCTGCGAACGGAGCCAGAGCAGAAGAGCACCCTCCGTGGGGTTGCCGAGCACCTGCGGCTTCTTGGCCGAAAGGTCGAGCTGCGCCGTAGAGTTGACTGCTATACCCTCATAGATATTTTGCTTATCAGACTCAGGCACAAAGAAATTTGTCTTATACACCTGCATCTGGTTTTGGGTCAGAGTGCCTGTCTTGTCAGTACAGATTACTGTTGTGGCACCCATCGTCTCGCAGGCGTGCATCTTGCGGACAAGATTGTTGGTCTTGAGCATGCGGCGCATAGAGTAAGCAAGCGAGAGGGTAACAGCCATAGGCAGACCCTCTGGCACAGCCACTACTACGAGAGTCACAGCCACCATCAACGTCTGGAGGAAATAGGCAAGGAAATCTACCCAGGAGAAATCGGGGACATTGATAAAATACATCACGATTCGCCCAATGATGATAGCAGCAGCGAAGCCATATGAAATCTTAGTGATAAGGTTACCGAGGCCATCGAGCTGCTCATTGAGAGGTGTCTTCACGCTGTCGTCGATCTGAGCGGCTTCAAACACCTTACCATTCTCAGTCATATCGCCTACAGCCCACACCTTCATCACGCCATGGCCCTCCATCACCTTAGTGCCACGCATGGCATGATTGGAAGGGAAAGTGGCATCCTTGTCAAACTCGGCAGGGTCGGTAGTCTTATGGCACATCGGTTCACCGGTCAGGGTGGACTCGTCGATATTGAGAGATACAGCCTCGAGGAGTTCGCCGTCGGCAGGCACTTCCTCGCCAGTGTTGAGAATCACGATATCTCCCACCACAATATCCTTCTTGGGAACCTGCATTGCGTTGCCATTGCGGATCACCTGAACCGGCTCATCGTCGTTCACCTGGTTGAGAAGAGCGAACTCCTTGTCGGCCTTAAGCTCGAAGATAAAAGCGAGACCTGTGGCGAGAAGAATAGCGATGAAGATACCTATCGGTTCGAAGAACACGCTCGCGCCTTTGCCGAGACCCCAGAACTCATAACAAGAAATTCCGACAGAGAGGACACCGGCAATCATAAGGATGATGATTAGCGGGTCACCGAACTTTTCGAGGAATCGCTTCCACAGCGGATCCTTTTCGGGAGGTGTCAGGATGTTGACACCATTTTTTTGGCGGCTTTCCAACACCTCAGCGTCGGTCAAGCCAGTGTAATGATGTTTTTGTGACATATTTATATATGGTTTTTAGTTGTTTTGCAGCTTATGTATGAAACTAATTTAAAGAGAGAGAGTTTACAGTTAGTGAGAATGACACTAAATGTTGGCTTAGTGGGAACTTAAAAATTTTGGGAACGCGGAACGCGCCTTTGGCGCATCTTAACGCGGAACTTTCGCGGAACTCTCTATCATTTTTGATATTTAGAATTCCATTAACTCAAGCGGGCTTTCGGGCATAGCCCTCATAGCTTCGCGGTTCCGGCGAGTTTGGGTTTCCAATAGGAACGTAAGCCTCCGGCTTGCGATAATAAGAAAGTAAGCTTAAGGCTTACTAAAAGTAAGGATTTGTAAGCTCAGGCTTACAAAAAGTAAGAATTTGTTAGCTTAAAGCTTACGTTCCTTTTGTTCGCAAGCCGGAGGCTTACGTTCCTATTGGGAAAACCAAACTCGCTCGAAAACACCTGCGCAATTTGTCGCAAGTTATTTTCTTATGCTTCCTGAGTTTCATCAAAGTTAGTGATTAGATCTCAGAGAATCATTATTTCTATAACGTTTCAATAATCTTCCCTATATCGGTGGTGCATAGGTTGCAACGTTGCAACCTATGCTTCTTTGAACCGTTTGAACAATTTGGAGTCTTTCAACGGCACCGGTTCGGATGAATCCAACTCGGTGACATAGACCATATCGTCGTCAATATTCACCGAGAAAATTCCATCGCGATTCTTCATCACATTGTAGTCCTCCGGATTATAAAGCGAGGGAATACTCTTTAACGAGCGTTTCAGGCAACTGAAAATCGGTCGTCTTATTTCGGGAATACTCAAATCCGGTGCAGTCTCACTGTCGCCGCCAAACATTGAGTAGATAGTGCAATATTTTGCCTGTATACTCTCAATGCGTGTCTTATACTTATCGAGACCATCGGCCGACTTTGGCAGATTGAAATTCAAGCCCTCCTTACCGCTACATAGAAGCAGGGCATAAAGTGCACGCTCCCTGCGATGAAGACCACCGGCCTTGGCATCGACATCGGGGAAGAGAATTTCCTCCTTATACGGGTCTATCAAAATATGACTCCGAATATTCTTGCGAATAAGGAAAATATCGAGCAATTGCTTATAGAAACCATGAAAATGAAACTGGCTATCACGCTCTTCCGAAGTGTTCACAACATGCACATCGCCGCTCAGCATACTGCAAAACCTGTCGACAAACGACTGCACAGTGGTCAGAATATCCTCGTCAACCTCAATCTTGAGATAATTGGCATACGAATCCTCGCCCACGAAACTATTGCCAATTTTTATCAGAAGCGAAGGGTATGTGTCGCGAAGGTCAGATATGCCGCACTTATTGCAGAGCAAATCCTTGCAAAAGACAGCAGTGGTCATCTTCATCAGCGACTTATACGCATTCTCTATTCCGGGTTCGCTCATGGATGGAGCGAGAAAAGAGAGAATCTGATGAAAAAGAGAGGGGTCGGTATCCTGATAATGCTCTATAATCTTGGGTGGATATACGAAATGAAATCCCGCAAGCTGAAACTCCTTGAACAGCGAGCGATAATTGACACGTATGGCATCATTGGTCGCCGCGTCAAACTCACTTTCAACATACAGTGAAGTTGCAATATCGATATTGAAACTTGCCCTCGGAATAGAATAGACATCTACCCTGAACGGTTGGGAAGCATCAAGCATAAGGATTAAAGCGATCATCAGCAGAGCCTCCGAATGGGCGCAAAAACCGTCGCTGACAGTCATAGACCGGCAATCGCCAAGTAGGTCCTCCTTCAAGCCCTGTACACCTGAATTGCATATGTCATTGAGCGCATCGGCAAACGACACGCCCTGAGCTTCCGTCTCGATATCCTTATCTATCGAATACTTCGCACAAACCCTTTTCCAACACTCCATCTCCCCGGTATCGATGATACGGTCGGCCTTGATAAGGTCGGCGAATATTCGCGCAATCGCTACTTTATGTCCTCTTAACATAGCAACACTACTTGAGATTTGAAATGGCGTTATAACAGAACCAACTGTTCAGATTTTCAAAGAACATCGGTTTGTCATTGGCTTCGTCTTTCTGAACTCCCAAGCCATTAGAATAAGGGTCGAGAGAGAGTATTTTGGAGAAAGGAATTTTAAGCGTCTTCTCCGGGCAATGGAAATAGAGATTCTTGTCGGTAAGGCAGACACTCCCGGTGCCGATGCGTTGCATATAAGTAGTCTCGACCGGAGTACCCTTGAACCCTCCGGTGCGGTAATACACGCCCTTGCACACACGCACACTCACACCCCGGGTCCGGCCCACCGTTTCGCGCCTCACCTTCTGCATCTGAAGAGTCACATCGCGAAACAGCCAAAGCATATGCTCATTCTTATTGAGCAAAAACGGGAAATTGCCCGATATGGTGATGCGTGGAGATGGCACCTGGCCGTTAAGAAGCTCCTGAAGCACCTTCGACTGCACCACCTTCTCGAGCGATCTGTTGGCATTCAGCACCTGCTGCGACAGATTAGTAAACTGCATGTATCTTGCCACAGTGCGCTCCTCCTCACCGTCAATAACGCCATCGTCGAGATACTGCTCTACCGCCGCATCGAGCGACTGGCAATATATGGAACGAGTATCTTCACCCGATATATATGCTTCTTGGCAAATCTTTTTGATTTCACCCTGATGCAGATAGAAATCCTCACGATTTTGGAAGCAACCAGCCAATATGCTCCTAATGCGGGCAACACCGCTTAAATGGCGTTGCTCGCACTCGGCATGTTTGCTATGGAAAAGCCCGGCACTCTGCCCGCAATATTTACACTTACCCATAATCGCAGAAATCAATTTTTCACCAGCTGAACCACAATAAGGCGTCCGCCATCTTCGCCGGAAAGTAGAATCTTTCGACCCTCCGTAAGCTCAACAAACTCACCAACCTTAACCTGACGCTTAGGCTGCTCGGTCACATCCCACATATCATTGAGCTTACGGTTGATGAGAATCCATTTACCATTGTGGAAATGGAAGTCACCGACCGGCTTCTTGTCTTCGGGCTTGGTTCTTTCGTTGGGAGTGATGAAACGGTTCACGTGCCACATATAAAGTGACTGTTTGTCGTAAACCATCAGCCGATAGTTCTCCGGAAGGAACTTTCCATGAGAAGGTGAATAGTAGAGATTGAGAACCGGAAGCTGACCATGATATTCTGTTCCACAGAACGGACATTTCGGTTTTGTAGAATTGTCGAATACAAACCAGTGCGCCTCACAGTTGGGGTTCTGGCAAGGCTGAATCAAGTCGGTAGTCTTGACAAGGGCCATCTCCCACTCATCGGCCGTAGGCCGCTTGGAGGGGTCGTGCAGACCGTCGATAAAGGCACGATTGAACAACTCCGTGAGATAAGGTCCGCACATAGTGTAAGGACGCTTGGTCACATCGCCCTGTGGAAGTTCCGGCGGAGCAAGATTCTGAACCTTCGGACGGTTGCTCTTGTCAGTTGGATGCTCTACGAAAAGAGCCTTTTCGCCCATCGACAACTCCTCATCTCTTGCAGCGTCAAGATCGTTGACTTTACCACCGCGAAGGGGATGGCGATTGAGCAGGTACATATATATCAATACAGCCAACGCATGGCGGTCAGTCTGAATGCTCGGCAACTTCTTATTGGGGTCGCCAACCTTAAGGGCACGCGTCTGGAGCACTTCGGGCGCGATGAAATCGGGAGTGCCCACCACATCGGGCGGATACTTACCCGGCACTACGAGGCCGTCGCAATCGATTACGGCAGCCTTGCCGGTTTCGGGGTCTACAAGCACATTCTTATACGAAAGGTCAGAATGCGCAAGACCGGCAGCGTGGAGACGTCGCACTGCACGGGCTATCTGGAGACACATATGATAATGAGTCAGCCAAGTGCCCTTCTGGGCAGGAGAAAGAAACTTATTGCGCAGCTTGGCTGAGGCGAACCACTTACCCTCCTTCTCCTTCCCCTTGAACATGCCATCCTTAAAGAAGAAATGTTTCTGATAAGTTGGGCAAACGATGCCCAACTTGCCATTCCACTCCACGAGCTTCGTGGGCCAGCAGAAAAGATTCTCCCAATAATCGCCACCTACCTGACCGAAAATCTTATTGCGATATAACCCCACGATATTTTGCAGACGGTCCTTGGCATTTGCGTCAACTGGCTTCATGTAAAAACCTACCACATAACTCTTGTCCGGGCTGAAATAAACCTCCTTCATAGCACCACTGCCAATCACCTCGTCGACAAATTCGACAGTAGAGCCATCGGAAGCTGTTAATTTAATAGTATTTGCCATCGTGTATGAATGATTAGTGGAGAATAGCGATTGTACGGTCGTCATGATTTCCGGGACTCCAGAAATCAAGCCAACGAAGGAGTTGGTCTTGAGAGGCCTCATTGTCGTCCGAGAGGTCTACCCCACCGATTTCATCGTCGGGGAATCCATTCTTAAGATAGCCCCAGAACTCCTCCCACCTGGCATAATCATTGAGATTCTTATCAGTCTCAAACATCGGGTCGGAGACTCCATCGCTCATAAGGAAGAGTGCAGTAAAGTCCGGCACGATAGCCATGCGGAGGCGCTTAGCTACGACATCCTTGTCTCGGAAAATCTCAGGCATAGTGAGAAAACGGGTCTGGCCGGAGAACTCACCCTCATCGGGAGTGCCGAGGAGCTTGATGGACTTGGTGTTCTCATCGAAGATGCACATAGCACCGTCACCTACCCAGAAAGAGGCTATGAACCAGCCGAAATCATACCTCTTGCACACAGCAAACATCAGAGTCGTAGCAAAATCCTTCAACTTAGCTTCTTCATTTGCTTCCGCAACCTTCTTCACTGCCTCGTGAGCCTTCAGAGCACCATTATAGATGATATCAATGACATGCTTCGTGAGGGCCGTCCTTTTATTTGCATCTTGGCGGTCAGCTTCATACTCGCTAATGGCAGCTTCAAAGGCAGGATTTTTGATAAGCAAATTCTTGCAATGGTCAACTACCGTCTTGCAAGCCACTTCCGAGCCCTTGCGCGAATACTTCGCAGACCCGGCGCCATCAGCCACCGCCAGCACATACCAATCAGAGTCACCGCAATGAAAGAGAGTAAAGTGGTCATCGCGAGCCTTACCTTCCTGAGCATGGCTGCGACCACGCTGACTTGCTGCAACGATATCCTTTTTAAGGGTTCCATCCTCAGCAGCCTCCACTTTAATAAAGGCTGTTTCAGAGTCCGGCTTAGGATAAGGAATGTCGCCTGTGGGAAGATTCTTCCATAAGCTGCGCGGGTCAGGATTGAAAGCAACCGGTATCTTAAGTTCCGAAGGTGCTTCCCCCTCCACAGTGTTGTATCGCAGGGTGAGGGTGAAATCACCGGCCAACTTTGGCTTGCCGCAAAGAGAACACTTGCCATCGCCACCGACGATAAAAGCAAGGCCTATCTCATCCGCGCCTATCAATTGCACTTTAGAAATCTTATCTACCGGGAGTTCAAACAATGTGCAATACTCCTTCTTCACCGTGCCATTGGGCAAGCGAATGCCGAGCGCCTTAATTTCATTTTCTATTATCAATCTTTGATTCATACGTTCTTCTTTGTAGGAGTTCCACAATTGGCCAATCGTCCAATCAATGAAAGCTTCTTTATCAGCAGATGGAATACCGGCCTTGGCCATGGCCTTGCGGACTGCTCGCGCAGTTTCGTTAAGACGGAGGGCAGACTTACGACTCCTATCGGCTAAACGATGTTTTCTATCCATATCGTATTATATTAACCTAAACCACGTGAGATATCCATACCTTCCGGTCCGCCGCTACCAAGTTCGCCCTGCATTCCGCACCACGGGCACTCAATATTAGTCTCGTCGCCGACGCAGAAAATGCCACCGCATTCGCACACCACTACCCCATGCTGATTGCCACAGCAGGGACAAGTAGGCACACCCATCAGATTCATGGTGTTGATTCTCGTCTTATGTCCGGCAGAGAATGCTGCATAAGACTCCTTGTCAATCGGATACGCACCTAACAGTCTGAAAATTGATGAATTATAACCTTCCCTTTCTGATTCTCGACCTGTGCGCTTGGCAAATTTCACGAGATAATCATTCTTGGTGGTCTGGCAACGGCCATGCAAAACCACAAAATTCTCGTCTACGATGCTGCTATATTCATTAGGGTCAACCTTTTCGAGGTTAATACCTGATGTTGGAGCGAGTTTTATCTCATCAGTTGCTTGTTCGCTGACCGTCATGCTCGTGGTCTTGATAGAGGCAGTGACCCACTTGAAAAACTTGCTGAACGACTCCGGGTCAGTGTCCTTAAGAAGCAAAATGTCGTCAGTGATCTGCGCGAGAGTCAGGACATTGACATTATCGCCGATAGAGACAGCCACAAGGCTGCAATGCTTACGGTACTTCTCATTCCAACGACGGAAAGCCGCCTGATAATTGTCGGTAGGATTGCCGTCGGTAAACAAGAAGATGATAGGTTTCCAGTCACCCTTCTGCTCCATAGTGGTTTTCTGGACAGAAGAATCAATGTCATTCATAAGAGCCTCGAGTCCTGCACCGAGAGAAGTGCCGCCGCCGATAGGGAATGTTGGCGGATAGAATTTATAAAGCTCCGTAAGAGGAGAGAGAACCTTAGCCTTGCCTGCAAAAGCAATGATTGAAACGAATACCGTTTCAAGGGCATAAGGGTCCACACGAAGATTCTGAATAATAGTACGCATGCCCTGCTGCACTTGCTCTATGGGAGTTCCGACCATTGACTCAGACACGTCAACGAGGAAGTAAATAGGAAGTCTGCTCATGATTATTTGGTTGTTAAGTTGTTAAGTTTTCTTTGTTATTAGTTTTTCAGTTTGCCGGTTGTTTCGGCAAATACTTATTGTCGGTTGCGACTTGCTGTCGAAGCAACTTTATAACGTCGGTATAGATTTCGAATATGGCATTCAGATTATAGCAGCAGTCATCAAGCGTAAGGTGATTTGTATATAGCTTGCTAATCAGAGTCTCATATCTATCGGTAATGTAAGAGCCATTGATCAAGTCGATAATCTTCACAAGCTCCTCAATCGCCAAATCAGTCTTGTTCAAGGCAAACAGAGCCTTATAACTATTGAGTGTATGGCATAGGAAATCCTTTACAGACTCATTCTGCTCATTCATCTTCACAAAACTCAGGAAATCATAACACCTTAGATTTGCCCTATATTTTGCGGCCTGCCTGCGAGCTTCCTTTTGCTCGGCAACATCCTGTCGCGCTTGCGGTTTTGCACCATTGGCCAACCGCACCCTGTTGAGAAACAAGAACACCGAATCGTCAGATATGATGTCGCTATATGTAATTCTCTTTGTGAGGAAAAGACCATTGAGCGATTTCACGCGGCTCAGCGCAACATAAAGTTGGCCGGGGGCAAAGATATGGCTATTGAGGTCAAGAATCACCTTATCGTAAGTTTGTCCCTGCGACTTATGAATAGTGAAAGCGTAGGCGAGCTTAACCGGAAACTGGGTGGTGCGCTGCACAAAAGGCAACTTGCGCACAAGCCTGTGCTTATTCACATCATATTGCATCTCAAATCTTGTGTCGGTAAGCAAGTTAGACTTGTAGCGGTCATGCGGATGCGGACATGGCACTGTAAGGCCCGAATCAAGCCGGATTGTGATTGATTCGCCGTCGTAATCGGTCACTACCCCGAAATCGCCGTTGCTATAGCCGAACTTCTTGTTGCTTTTGGTCAACATCACCCTTGCTCCGATTTTGAAGCTAAGCACACCATCATATTGAGAAGGCACAATCAGAGGTTCGATGTCCTTATCGCAAGGTAACTGCATGTGGCCTATATCCACGTGCGAATTGCTATTGCGCAACTTAATCTTATATTGCGCCTCACACGTAATCAAATCTCCCTCGATTTGCGACAACCTCTCGGTGTTGACACGGCTGACTTCCTCGTTGGACGACGCGATATAGATTGCATCAGAGGGCAAAGCCACGCCAACCCTCGAATTCAAAGCCTCAAGCACCTCCACCTTTCGGCTGTCGCTCATCGGCTCACGGAAAGCATCGAGCAGATCCACAAACTTTGCATCATTCTGCTGGCGAAAAGATTTAGTAAGCTCAAAAAGTTTGATGGCACCAAGATTGTTTTTGATGGCGTGGCTGTCGAAAAAATATATTCCGCCATATTCTTTCAGCAAATACTCATACACAGCATTCTCACTAACCACAGGCGGAAGCTGAAACAAATCGCCAACAAGCACCACCGGAATACCGCCAAAAGGCAAGTTATTGCCCTTTGCCTTGCGGCAAATCTGCTCCATCATCTCAAAAGTGTCTGACCTGACCATAGATATTTCGTCAAATACGAGCATTGAGATGCAGGCCAATTAATTGGCAAACTGCCGGGACTTAAGAGGAGTGATATTGTCGGGGTTTTGAATGCCCTCGTCCAGATTGTCAAAAGCTCCCCAGAAGAAAGAGTGCAGCGTTTGTGCCCTGTCATACAAAGAAGATGCGAGATTGGTAGGAGTCAAAACTTTGCAACCCGGCATACTCGCTTCCAACTTTTGTATAAGATAAGTCTTGCCACACCCAGCCTTGCCATGCACAAAAGTGATGCCTTTGGGGCGTTGCTTCAGATAGGTTAGCACTTCCTGCTGCGTAGCGGCCACCGGTGCCACATAATCTTTTATGTCGAGAGTCGTAGCTGACATTTAAGGTTTAGCTATCATTAACGGTTGGAAAGTGAGAAGAGATTATTGGATAGGAGCGAAAAACTTGCTTGGTGAGAGATATACGGTGCCGGGACCTGTGATACGCATCATGCTTAAGCCCTCGCCACCTATCAAGTTGCTGAGCGACCAATTGGATTGCATCTGATTTTCCGAAATATTGAGCAACGCTATAATATGGTCTTCGTCAACTTCTATGGTTTCGCCGTATTGCAGGTTGAGCGTTATGGGCTGGCCCTTGGTATCAAGAAAAACAGTCGAATTTCCCTGAATCTTTTGGAGCAACAGCCCCATGCCGTCGGTAAGTCCGGCTATGGAGAGCTTGGTTGTAACGTTCACCTTATTGTTGGAGCCGACATAGACTCCGCGATGGCAAATCATGGTTTCCCCATTCAGTTTCACGGGGAGAAGACCGAAATGACTGCCAATCACCACCTTTCGCGGCATATTGGTAGCATTGTAAAGGCGGAGAATAAAGAGCGACTCACCGGAGAGCTTTGCGCCCAATATTCTGCCGAGGCCAGAGCCGTTGAAGCTCAGCTCCTTCTCCACCCCTGCTTCGAGATAGATCACAGAGCCTTTCTCAGCAAAGAAATTCTCACCCGGAGAAAGAGTGACCTCCAGATGCTGAACAAACTGGCCGACAAGCTTACAATTCATAACTGACTTTAGATTTTAAAATATTGGAAATATAAGAGGGACTCTAAATTATGACGTTTACTTCTTCGGGCGGCGGAGGCAGCACGAGGTCGTCGGTGGCTCCGATACTGCGGTTGCCCATTCCGATTGAGTCGGAGACCCATTTGAAGAACTTCTTGAACGCGGTGCTGTCTACGGTGTCGAGAGAATAAACCTCATTAGTCAGCGCTTTCAGAGGGTCCGTCTTGGCGCTCATGCCTGCGGCACAGGCGATTATGCTTGCGAAATGACGTTTTTTCACTTCGGGTATCATCTCATTATAGAGTTGGATATCAGAAGGCTTGCCGTCGGTCATCAGAAATAGCAGAGGCATCCAGTCTCCTTTCTGATCCGGAGTGCTTAGCCTGACCTCCTTGTCTATCTTTTCGCAAAGGAGCTTGAGTGCTTGGCCAGTGTGTGTCGGACCGCTTTCCGGTGTTGTGATTTCCGGAAGTTGAAGTTCATCCAATGGGGTGAGGGGAAGAATCTGCTTCACCTCACGGTCGTAAGTAATGATGCTAATATTTACGGACTCCAAAGCAAACGGGTCCTGACGAAGGCTTGAAACCATCGCTTCAAGTCCAACCTTTACAGACTCAATCGGCTCACCGCGCATAGAGCCGGAAGTATCGATAAGAAGATAAACGGGAAGGCGTCTCATAGTGAAGTTATTTGGGAGTTTTGCCTCCTTGATTATCAAGGAGGCAAAACTGATATTTCAGATTAGAGAAGTGATTCGAGACCAGCGGGGAAAGACTTAGCCTGAGCCTTGATAGCCTTAAGAAGGGCCTTTTCAGCCTCATCCACTTGACCATCGTTATTGACTTTGGCGATAAGCCATGCTTCTTCGTCAGCATCGATTTCACCGGGTGAAACCTCATCTTTGAGCAGATAGTCGCAGATTGCCTGAGTGAAAAAAACATTCCATTCGGGAGCGTTATCCTTACCGCTTACAGCGTCATTGAGTTCGAAAAGGAAGTCAGCTTCCTCCCTATCTATAACACCGTCGGCATAAAGCATTTCTTTAAGTTTTGCAACCTCCGCTGCGTCGATTACGCCATCGGCGAGGAGATCTTTCTTGAGTTCTTCAAGTGTTGCCATTTTGAACTTGTGTTAAAGGGTTAATGAGTCTTTTTATACTACGATGTTAACTTCGGGTGGTGGCGGCGGGAGCTCGCTGAGCGTAGTGGCTTCCGCACCGGTCTCCTCGACCTTCATGCTGCCGGAGCTGACAGACGCTGACACCCACTTAAAGAACGCCTTGATGGTCGCACTGTCGGCGGTGTCGAGCGACACCACGCACTCCGTGATTTTCTTGAGGGTATCGGTGTTGGCACCCGAACCTGCGGCACAAGCCACCACCATACCCCACTTGCGCTTCTTGAACTCGGCGAGACCCTTGTTGAGGTCGTCGGTCGGTTCGCCGTCGGTCATGATAAACACGAGCGGTTTCCAGTCACCTTTCTGCTCGGCAGTGGTTTTGGTGACTTCCTGATCAGCCTTCTGCGCCAAGAGAGCGAGAGCTTCACCGAGGGCAGTGCATCCGCTGGCCTGGATATTGGGCTGTTGGAAAGCAGCGAGTTCGGTGAGGGGAGTAACCTGCTGGGCGCTGCTGTCGAAAGTGATTATACTGAGATAAGCTGTCTCCAGAGCGTAAGGGTCCTGACGCAGAGTCGAGATAAGGACCTGAACGCCATTCTTCACTGCCTCGATAGGCTCGCCATACATAGAGCCGGAGCAGTCAAGAAGAAGATATACCGGTAGTCTTCTCATATTATTTTGCGTAATTAGTTGCTATTCTGCTGATAGTTTCACAGAGGTTGGCATCGGGATAAGCATCTCCTATTGCGGAGAACTTCCATTCGCCATTGCGACGATAGAGCTTGCCCATGATGAGGGCAGTCATGCCCTTGTATTTGGGTTCGGCTGCGACATCATAAGATGCGAACACCTCTTTAACCCTTGTGGGGGTACCTTCATACATGCGTATAGAGGCATATGGAATCTGGGAGAAATCTTCACGTCCGCAATTATTGAGGAAGAAGAAAATCTGGTCCACATTATTGTTGACGCGAGAAAGGTCTACAGTCAAAATCTCATTGTCGAGACCGTCGTCGCCATCCTGGTCACCCTTCAAGTCATCACCGCTGTGGTGCAGGGCGAAGTCGTTGGAATCTACCTTGCCACGGGGCATGCCGTAACGGGCGAGAAACTCTGTCTTATAGAGAGGTGAATAGATGTGGTCTACGAGCTGACCGTTAGCATCAAACATCACACAGCTGAGGTCGAGGTCTACATCCTGAACAGATTTTACGAAGCCGAAAAGTCCACCCTTGGTTATTGCACCCCAGTTGCAGCCCACACAGAAATTGGTTAATTTGGAGCCATTGCTCTTTTCGAGGTTGATGCGCTGGCCTTTTTCAAGACGAATTGCCATGATATTTTGTTTTTTTAGTTATACTTATTGAGATACTCGGCGAGACCTGCCTTTTGTCCGGTGCCGATAGCCTCGAACTTCCACTGGCCGTTGCGTTTGTATAGACGGCCAAACTCTACTGCGGTTTCAATTGAGAAATCCTCATCGAGGTCATAGCGTAGAATTTCCTCACCGTTAGCGGCATTGTAGATGCGGATGAAAGCATTGCGCACCTGCCCGAAATTTTGCTTACGCTCATCAGCCTTGTGGATAGTCACAACGAAAGTGATTTCAGTGGCGCGAGGGTCTACCTTGGGGAGGTCAATCTTGATACTCTCGTCATCACCCTCTCCCTCGCCTGTCAAGTTATCGCCGGTATGAGTCACGGCACCGTCGGGCGACTGCAGATTATTATAGAATACAAAATACTCGTCAGCGAGAATCTTGCCGTTTTCTCCGAGTATAAAAGCCGAAGCATCCAAGTCGAAGTCAACGCCTGTGCTCGACTGGTTGGTGTCCCAACCGAGTCCGATTGTGAATTGAGGAACCTCAACGGCTACCCTCTGTCCTTTTTCTAAGTTAATCATGTTATTTACTTTAATTGGTTTGATGTTGCAAATTTAGCTCACATAGCCTAAAATGCTGAATTATTAGAATGTTTCAGAAAATAAGATGCAATGTCAAGCTAAAAAATTGCAAGATTGCATGGCCAGTGACATGCAGCGAGATATTCCTATAAAAAAGATGGGTAAAAGGGATTATCCGACGTACTTGTCAACGAAAAACTGAAGGCCACCCTTATAACCCATGCCCATAGCCTCAAACTTCCATTCGCCATTGCGACGATAAAGACGACCGAACTCCACAGCTGTTTCAATGGAGAAATCCTCGTCAAGGTCATACTTGGCTATCTCCTCGTTGGTGACGGCATTGTAGATGCGGATGTATGAGTTGTGAACCTGGCCGAAATTCTGGCGACGCTCCACCGCCTCGTGAATAGTCACCGTAAAGATAATCTCCTGAATGCGGGGATCAACCTTTGAGAGATCTACGGTAATTGTCTCATCGTCACCGCCATCACTATTGCCACCCGTGAGGTCATCGCCAGAAGACTCTACGGACCGGTCGGGAGAAATCTGATTGTTATAGAACACGAAGAACTCATCAGCGGGGAGTTTCTTGTTTGCTCCGAGCATAAAAGCTGATGCGTCAAGGTCAAAATCATAACCTGTGCTTTGGTTAGGGTCCCAGCCAAGACCCACTCCCACTTTTTGGAGTCCAATCTCTATACGCTGTCCTTTTTGAAGATTTATTGCCATTTTTCTGATATAATTGGTTAAACGTTCTGTTACAAAGTTAACATTGACATATCATCCTTTTCCAATAATTGAAACGTTTCAGTCTAAATCGCGGTATTAGATTAGAAGAGGTTGCAACGTTTTGGTCAGGTCGTGTGGTTACGGCTGTGATTGAGGTTGATACTCAATTGCAAATATAGTGATAATTTTTGATTATGGCAATAATCAGGGAGCATAAAAAATAAATTGGGACACCTTTCTCTATCGTTGCTTACCTCATGACGTCATGACAAACTTAACGCAAGCGATTATTTTGGTGTTGCTGCCAAATATCGTTATTCGTTCTCAAACTCGTTGCTTTCAATCTTGATTTCAAAATTTTCAGGGCGTGTGGCCGTTGCCGACTTTACCCTACGTGGCATGTTGCAGAGGCGTTCGATGAGACATGCCACATGAGGTAAATACCTAAGCAATCTGTCCCTACATATTATTTCATTCTCCCTTAGTAGTTGTTAATAGATTAAATTTGCGATAATCGGCACAGTTTGCGATTCGTACTTCCTTTTGAGCTTTCTTATCGCAAATTTCCGCAAATTTCGCAAAGTTTGCTCAGCCGCTTGTTTTCGTAGTTGTTTGTTTATCATTTTGCGATTATCGGCGCAGTTTGCGATTCATCCATTCTATTAAGGAAGTATTCTAAATTTATTTTCTTTTTTGGATGGAAATATGTAAATTTGCATTTCAAGAGGCCGTAGGATACGGCAGACTAATTATGTAAGAATAGCAAAATGAATATATTTCTCAATGTAATCTGGGTGTTGTTTGGCGGTCTGATGATTGCCATAGAGTATGCCATATCGAGTGTTCTGATGATGATAACCATCGTCGGCATACCGTTCGGGCTCCAAACCTTGAAGTTGGCGGTGCTTGCACTGTGGCCTTTCGGCACCGATATCTCCAACGAGAGTTGGCCATCGGGGTGTCTGGCCGGTATAATGAATGTAATATGGTGGTTTGTCGGCGGCTTCGCCATAGCACTCACCCATCTCGGATGGGGGTTGCTGTTTTGCATCACTATCGTGGGAGTTCCATTCGGAGTGCAGCACTTCAAACTTATGAAGTTGGCGTTGCTTCCTTTTGGCAAGGCAGTAAATTAACTCACTCACAATGATTCGAGATATATTCAAGAAAGTACGGGCCTGGCTTGCTTCGCTCTCATTTCGCACAGGCATCTTTGTGCTTGGAGCGTGCGCATTGTTTTATGTGATTTCGTTTGCACAAATGCTCCTGCCCATCTCGGTTGCTGCCAAGGGGGTGCTTTGGGTGATATTTTTCGGGCTTGCCAAGACTGCACAGTACTCAGCTCTGCTCATACTCGGCAAGGCAGGCCTTGAAAGCCTGCGCCGGAAACTCAAAAAGGCCTGATACAAAAGCTATTTGAATTGCGGGAATAAGCTTGACGGCGCGAAATTAGTTGCGAATTAGAATAGATATTTGAGCCATGAGAACAGCTTGCGTTTTGGCAAATAGTTTAGATTGTGGCCATTGATGTATGCCTCCCTCTCGAATGAAATGTTCATGTAGGCTTCATGGCCATTACGATATTGAATCAGTCTAATCAGCCATTCAATCAGATAGATTATGTAGAAAGGTATAAAGAGGAGTTCACGCTGCTGAGCTGTATGGATACGCTCATGGTTGATGACGTACTTGTCGATCCATGAAGTGTCGCGAGCCCAAAACGTGCCGAACAGGTTCACACAAATTCCCTTGGGTATCAGTTTACACTTAATTATCATCTTCTTAGAGTTTTCTTAAAGGTTAAGAATATCGCTGAACGTGTCAATCATATGGTCGGGGTTTGCGGCTTCAAGGGATATGCAAGATCCGTTGCCGTATGTTACGGTGCAGGTTTTGCATCCGGCGGCATTGCCCATCAATATATCGACATCAGCATCGCCAACCACCAAGGTGTCGGCGCCATTCCAACCAAGAGTCTGGAGTATGGTAAGGACAGGTTCTGGGTCAGGCTTTCCCTTGGTGACACTGTCAGCTCCTACTATCATTACAAACAAATCTCTTATGCCGAGACAGTCAAGATAATCGCGCAGCGAAGACAATTTCCGACTCGAGGCAATAGCGAGGCCATGGTTTTCTGCCCGCAGTTTATCAAGAGTCTCGATAACACCCGGAAAAGTCTTTTCATGTGTACCCTGTTTCAGACGGTCATAGTTGGACCTGAAAACAGTGGCAAACTCCGCATTTGATATGCCAAGATTGGGATAAAGATAATTCCCTGCCTCATCTGTACGGATACCGATTATCGAACAACATTCATCATCTGTTTTGTCCGGAAGGCCCATTTCTTTGATAGTCGCCTTAATCGTGGCAATAATAACACCGGAGGTGTCCATTAAAGTCCCGTCAAAGTCAAATAAATAATTCATTGTCGTTATAAATTGTTTGCTTTCTCATGCGTTTATAAGTAGCGCACCAAAGATACGCGCAGTTTGACGTGGGATAATCAGGAGTTATGGTCGCAGTCACGACGCGAATTTCTACCCATTAGATTCCCGGCGTAGACGTCTTGCCTCACTTCTGGCTTCAAGCTCCTTCTCCGGATCTCCGAACAGGCAAACTTCCAGCCATATCCGAGCTTGCGCCGGCGGAATGGTTCCATCATGACCAGTAAAATCAGAATAAGAAATGGGAAAGCGACTAAAGCCGCGCCTAATATGTCACCACCCTTTGCTCCGCACATGAGTGCGAGAATCACGCCTATGACAAATAGGAGCGGCATCACAACCCAACTCCAACGTGACTTACGAAGCCGCCTCCGGTTTATTACGATCATACCGACATCTCCTGTCATCGAGGGATAACGGTTCATAAAATCATTGTCATTACTATTCGACATAACTTTATAGGTCGCGCACAAAGTATATGTGCATTTTAATGTGATTTAATTTTGGTCGAGATTCAGAATTCGGGAAGAGGGAACGTGATGGCTCCCACTTGACTGAAGACCGAATCTGAAGGTCGGCAAAAGTAAGTTGCAGAAAATGCACATATACTTTGTGCGCGACCTATAAT
>CAJTYC010000046.1 GCA_910584185.1 uncultured Muribaculaceae bacterium | reverse complement strand
TAGCCGATGTTGCTATATGTTGGAACTCCAACCTGTAGTTAAGTTAATGCTTACGATATGTCAAAAATCAAATCAGGGAGGCCCGAAGGGTCTCCCTGATAAGTATTGATGGTAAGTTGTGTATTAGCGGTCGGATTCGGCTATCATGCGTGTCACGCAGCTGTTGAACGCGCTTTCGTTTTTCAACTGCTCTACGGTGAGGTGCATGCGGTAACGCCAGTAGTGACGTGGATTGGCCGGCACGTTAATCTGCTCTTCTGCCGGGTTGCGGCGACGCAATCCGCCGTCTATCGAGAGCCAGTCCTGAAGCGGAAGGATGCAGAGCATCGACGGACTCTTCAGCTGCAACTCTACGATCTTGTCGCAAATCCAAGGCTCAGCGAAATATGGAGCCTCGCCATACTCATGAAGCACATGGTTGAAGAAATTCTGCGATACGCCATGGTTTTCCTCCCACCAGCCGCGTATGCCCGGCATATCGTGGGTAGAGGTGGTGCAGACACTGAAGTAAGGATAGTGCCAGGTATCGCCAAACTCTGTCTTCGGATCCTTGGGCATGCGCTGTATCTCAAGGCTCAGAATCTTGAGCTGGTTCATCACAGCCGGTACACAGTCAGGAATCATGCCGAGGTCTTCACCGCAGGCGAGCATCGCAGTGGAGTCGAGCAACGGCGGGAGCTTCCACATAGCCTTGCCATACCAGAAGTCATTGTGGCGGTGATAGAAGAAGTCATTGTAAAGGCGGTTGAAACACCACTTGGCATAGTCGCTGAGCATGCGGTACTGATAAGTATACTGAGCGGAGATGCGGGGATGATAATGTCCCTTCTGATAAGGATCCTCGATGAAGAGCACGTCATCGATTATGCCAAGCAGGGCATTCTTGAAACGCTGATTCTTCTCGCTATCCTCGCGCTGTGCAAACACTTCCTCCACCTTTAGCTGAGTGCTGACAAAAGGTTTCAGGCAATAGCGGTCGCCACCCACACGGTCAAGAAACTCAGCCTTGGCCTCCTCTGAGTCATTGCCGAAGAAATCAGTGAGCATCCATTCGAGTATGAGCGGATGAGTCTGCACGTCTGCATCGATCCAGAAATCATAGCTGTTGCGCAATTCCTCGGGCGAGAAGGGCAAAGCCGGGTTGAAATAACCGAGCAGACCATGCATCGCGTCGAGAGGAATCTGCCATATGCGGAAGAAACCGAGAATGTGGTCAATGCGGTAAAGGTCGAAATATTCCGACATCTTGCGGAAGCGGTCTTTCCACCATGAGAACCCATCTTCGGCCATAGCGTCCCAGTTGTAGGTCGGTAAGCCCCAGTTCTGTCCCAATACAGAGAAGTCATCCGGTGGAGCACCGGCCTGGCAGTCTATGTTGAAGAGACGGGGATTCTTCCACGCGTCAACGCTGAAGCGGCTTATGCCGATAGGTATATCACCCTTGAGCACTACACCCTTACTGTGGGCATAGTCGCATGCCTCGCGGAGCTGCTTGTCGAGGTGATACTGCAAGAAGTAGTGATAGTCAATCTCCTTGCGGTTCTGCTCCACATAGCCTTTCACCTTATCCTCGTCATATTCGGCATACTCGCCCCACAGGTTGTTGTCGGGAGTATGGAACTGCTCGCGCAGAGTCGACCATGCAGCGTAGGGGAGAAGCCAATACTCGTTTTTCTCCACAAACTCCTTGTAATCCTTGCGGCGCTTGGTGCCTGCACCATCCTGAGCGTAAATCTCGCGCAGATACTCGTTCTTTACATTGTTTACACGCTCATAGTCAATCTCGTCGAGCTTGTTGAGCTCCTTGCGGATATTCTCATAATACTCCTTGCGGGCTTCATCTTTGAGTTCACCGACGGCATACGGACGGAGAAACATCGGATGCAAAGCGAAGATTGAGTTGGCCTTGTAAGGATAAGAGTCTACCCAAGTGCCGGTCATGGTGGTGTCGTTGATAGGCAGAATCTGGAGTATGTTCTGCTTCGTCATAACGCACCAGTCGGCCATCTGCTTCATGTCGAGGAAATCGCCTACGCCGAAATCCTCCTCGCTGCGGATAGAGAATACAGGTATTGCTGTGCCGGCACCCTTCCACGGACGTTTGGGGTTGGCAAAACGTATACCGTCGATCACGACACGCTGCATCGGATTCTCGGTCGGTATGCCATAGATGCGGTTGTTGAGCTGCTCCCAGCCCACCACTGCGCCATCTTTCTTGCGTACAATAAACTTGTATTCAAAAGGCACTTTAAGCTTTGCAAGGTCAAGATTTATTTCCCAGATGGGGAAGTTGTGATCGTTGAGCACAAGAGCCTTCTCAGGGTTCCAGTTACCGAGATATTCACCCTCACCTGTCACGGCGAGCACTTCATCGGGGGCGATGATGGGAGCTTCGATATGGAAGCAGAGTGTGCCGGGAAGTGCAGGAAGCTGGGCATCGCGCTCCTCACGGCGGAAGATACTCTGGGTGAATGCCGAAGAATAGAACGGCTTGTCGGCCGGCATGTCGAGCCAGTCGTCAAATATCACCACATCATCTACGCCTTCTCCCGAACGGTATCTGCGGGGCGCACCCCATTCGAAACGCCATGCACGGTTATCTGCCTTCACCACATAGTAATAATCGAAATCCTCAAGGGGCTTGTCGCTCTCGAGCTCGAATTGCCACAGGTCAGGGCTTACCATTTTCATCTCCACACCGTTGCGTGCATCGCCACCTCCGAGCTTCGCGGTGGTGCCGCACACCCAGAGGCTCTCGCCCCAATTGGTGTGGTAGTTGATGTTGAACGTTATTTTCATGTCTTGATTATTGAGGTTATTAAATATTCAATATTTTTATGTAGGTTGGTTTTGTGCGCTATTATCAACCTCCGCATTTGGAGTTGCCGCAGTTGGTGCATATCAGGCATCCCTCCTGGTATACGAGGCTCTCCTGACCGCAGTTGGGACATTTCTGACCCTTGGCCTCAGTGCCGTTGGTGAGATACTTCTTCAAAGCGCGTTCCACTCCCATCTTCCATGTGTTGATGTTGGTCGAATCGAGTTCAAGGCCTCCCACAAGTTTGAGCACCTGATCGATAGGCATACCGTAGCGCAGCACTCCCGAAATCAGCTTAGCATAGTTCCAGAACTCAGGGTTGAACTTCTCGCTAAGGCCTTCTATAGTGGTCTTGTAACCACGTTTGTTGATAAACTGGAAGTCGTAACGCTTAGTGCCGTCGGCAGCATATGTCTTGATAATCTTACCCTTGCTTACGCTCTTGGGGCAGAATATGCCATCTTCATCGTCGGCAAGGCCGGTGAATACCTCATAAGGCTTGTTGTTGACAAGTCCGACGAAGGCTATCCACTTCTCTTTATTGTTCTGGAAGCGCACCACATCAGCCTCCAGTTCCGACGGTCGTTTAAGCAGGTGTGCCGGCTTGGCCATAATCGGTTCTGAAGTCTGCTTCTTGCCCACGGCCTCGAGTACATTGTTGCGTGAGCCGTCACGATATACGGTGCATCCTTTGCAGCCGGCTTTCCATGCTTCTACATAGAGTTGGTTCACAAGCTGTTCGCTCACGTCGGCCGGCAGGTTGATGGTCACGGAGATTGAGTGGTCCACCCATTTCTGCACAGCTCCCTGCATCCTCACCTTCTCCACCCAGTCCACATCGTTGGCGGTAGCTTTGTAGTAAGGCGATTTGGCCACTAACTCCTCAATTTCTTCGGGAGTCAGCTTCGCTTTGTGCTCTATGCCGTTGACATTCATCCAAGTGAGGAACTTGTGGTGATACACCGTATATTCCTCAAACGCGTCGCCCACTTCATCCACGAAGTCTACGCGCACATCCGGGTCGCCGGGGTTAACCTTGCGGCGGCGGGTATAGACGGGCATGAACACCGGCTCAATGCCCGATGATGTCTGGGTCATGATGCTCGTTGTGCCTGTGGGGGCAATGGTAAGGCAGGCTATGTTGCGGCGGCCATGCTTCACCATGCGCTCGTAGAGAGCCGGATCCCATTCGCGTATGCGGCTTATGTAAGGGTTGTTCTCTTCGCGTTTGGGGTCATACACCTCGAATGCTCCGCGCTCGGTGGCCATGTCGACCGACGCGCTGTAATATGCGAGTGCCAATGCGCGGTGCACCTTCACCGAAAATTCGGTTGCTTCAGGTGTGCCATAGCGGAGTCCTAAGGCTGCGAGCATATCACCCTCGCCGGTGGTGCCGCAGCCGGTGCGGCGTCCTTTGAGTGTCTTGTTGCGTATCTTGTTCCAGAGGTTCAGCTCTGTGCTTTTCACCTCGGCAGTCTCGGGGTCGGAGTCAATCTTGGCTATGATGGTGTCGATTTTCTCCATCTCGAGGTCAATGATATCGTCCATGATACGCTGGGCTTTGCCTACATGGTCGGCAAAGAGCTCGAAGTCAAATTCCGCCTCAGGTGTGAAGGGGTTCTTCACGTAGCTGTAGAGGTTGATGGCCACGAGTCGGCAACTGTCGTAGGGGCAGAGGGGTATCTCGCCGCAAGGGTTGGTCGACACGGTCTCGAAACCGAGGTCTGCGTAGCAGTCAGGCACTGACTCTCTCTGGATGGTGTCCCAGAAGAGCACGCCCGGCTCGGCGCTTTTCCATGCGTTGTGGGTTATCTTGGTCCACAGCTTGCCAGCGTCTATATCTTTGGTGAAGACCGGATTGTCGGAATTGATGGGATATTGCTGGCGATAGGGTCTTTCCTCAGTGGCGCAGCGCATGAACTCGTCGTTGATCTTGATCGACACGTTGGCGCCGGTTACCTTGCCCTCCACCATCTTGGCATCTATGAAGTCTTCTGCATCAGGGTGCTGTATGCTTACGGTCATCATAAGCGCACCGCGACGACCATCCTGAGCCACCTCGCGGGTGGAGTTGCTGTATCGCTCCATAAATGGCACAAGACCTGTGCTCGAGAGTGCGGAGTTTTTCACCGGGCTCCCTTTGGGGCGGATGTGCGAGAGGTCGTGGCCCACACCGCCGCGGCGCTTCATGAGCTGCACCTGCTCCTCATCGATGCGGATTATGCCGCCGTAGGAGTCGGGGTGACCATCGAGTCCGATTACAAAGCAATTGGAGAGCGACCCCACCTGGAGGTCATTGCCAATGCCGGCCATCGGGCTTCCCTGCGGCACTATGTAGCGGAAGTTCTGCAACAGTCCGAACACTGCCTCCTCGCTCATCGGGTTGGGATACTTGTTCTCTATGCGCACTATCTCGCGGGCTATGCGGCGGTGCATATCGTCGGGCGTCAGCTCGAAAAAGTTACCGTCGGAATCCTTCAGCGCATACTTGCTCGCCCACACACGGGCAGCCAATTCATCTCCCTTGAAATATTTCAGGGTAGCTTCGAATACTTCGTTGTAGGTGTACGTGGTTTGTGACATTATTTTGGGGAAATCGTAGTTTCGATTTGCGACTGTAAAATTACTAAAAAAGTCGCAATTTTCAAGATGCAAGTATGATAAATTTTTCTTTTTTGGATAACTTTATGCAGCAGCGGCCTCCGAAGTTTCACTTTTATGAGAAGTCAGCTTCCGGAGGCCGTTGTGAATGTCGCTTATGATTATCTTGTCTTAATCAGACCGTTACGGTAGGCGTAGAGCAGTTCGCGAAGTTCGTCTATCTGGGCTTGCAGTTCTTTACCCTTGTCGGTGTCGCGTACGCGCACGCGCTGTTGGCTAAGCTCCACGAGCTGTATGGTCGATACGATGTCGGTGCCGAGCCGTATGGCCTCGTCGGTGTTGCTGAACGGGTCGTGCTGCACGAGCTGGAAACCGCGAGAATGGTATACCAACGTGTAGCCGGCTATGCCGGTGGTGTTGTGGTATGCCTTGGCGAAACCGCCGTCGATCACCATCAGTTTGCCGTTGGCTTTGATAGGCTGTTCACCTTTGCCCACCTTCACCGGAACATGACCGTTTATAATGTGGCGGTGCGTGCCTTCCACTCCGAATGAATCGAGTATGCTGTCCACGACATCCTCCCGTTCGCGCAGCACATAATAGTGCCCTTTAGGCTCATCATGGGTTTTCTTGTCGGCTATGAAGTATCGCTCGAATGTGGTCATGGCTGCTTTGTCGAAAAGTGGCGACTCCGGGCCGCACCACAGATACCAGTAGTAGTCGCGTGCATATTCACGCTCTTTTAGGCAGGCGTCGTTGTTGAATGCAGCCCGCATCAGCATCCCTACCGATGTGAGGAGTTCCTTTCCTTTCAGTTTTTTGCCCATCACATCCACCTCTTTAAGCGAGCCGTCGGCATTGAGTGGCACTGAGGCGTGAAACATCAGGTTGGAGTTGACGATATTGTATATGCAGCCATGGTTGAGCAGGAGGTTGATGTGGCGGCGCAGCTTGTCGCTTATCACGAATGAGCGATGCAGCTTGTTGACCAGCTCTCTCTCCTCGGCAGTGAGTTCGTAAGGTTTCTCCGGGTCGACAGTGGGCAGGAATGTATCGCGCATCGGGTAGGTTTTACCGTTGACCGTCACACTCTTGCGGTCTTTTGAAATCTTGCTGAGAAGATTCCGGCTTTCCATGTGCCATTCGGGGTGTTTCTCTATCATCTTCCCCTCGAGCTTGAATTGGATGATGCTGATTGCCTTGTGCATCTTGCTGAGCAGTGTGCGCGATCGCACATTGTCTGATGCGCAGCCGGCCTCGAGTTTTGGCTGGAACACCTCACACGGGTCATTGCCATATGTTTCCATGGCAAATGAAGCGAGTGGCACGAGGTTGATGCCATATCCCTCCTCTATGGTATCCATGTTGCCATATCGCATGGCTATGCGGAGCACGTTGGCAATGTTGCAGTCATTGCCGGCAGCGGCTCCCATCCATAGGGCGTCGTGGTTGCCCCACTGTATGTCGAATTCCTGGTAATTGGCGAGTGTGTCGAGTATTATGTGCGCACCCTGACCGCGGTCATATATATCACCCAAAATGTGCAGCCGGTCTATGCTCAGACGTTGTATCACGTTGCATATCGCTATGATGAAATCGTCAGCCTGACCGGTTGAGATGATTGTTTCCACGATACGGTTGTAATACATCTGCTTTGATTCGCCGCTCGGCGCTTCATGCAGCAGTTCCTCTATTATATATGCATATTCTTTGGGTAGCGCCTTGCGCACTTTCGAACGGGTATATTTCGACGACACGCTTTGTAGCACTTTCACCAGCCGGTGAAGCGTGATATTGTAGAAATTGTCGAGGTCTTTCTCCTCTGTTTTTATCAGTTCAAGTTTTTGCTCGGGGTAATATATCAAAGAGCAGAACTGGGAGATGTCGGTGTCTCGCATTTCGTTGGCATATATCTCGCGCACCTTTCGCTTGATGTTGCCCGACGCATTCTTGAGGATATGGCGGAAAGCCTCATCCTCACCGTGGAGGTCGGCCACGAAATGCTCCGTGCCTTTCGGCAGGTTGAGGATAGCCTCAAGATTGATTATCTCGGAGCTGGCGGCACTGATGGTGCCGAACGTCTGCGACAATAGCTCGAGCACACGGCGGTCATTCTCGATTTGCTCGGCAGTGTAGCGGTGTATTGTGTTTTCTCGTCCCATGGCATTAAGGTTTTAAAAGGAACAAAAATAAAAAAAAGTAAAATCAAAAATTTTCGGCTTGGAAGAGCAATAACTCATCCAAGCCGAAAATTAACAAAAAATCCCCAATCCCAAAAATTTTATCTCCAAAATATCAAGTTATGTGTTTTTCAACCTTTCAACCTTTCAACCTGAGCTTTATTCTTACCGAGGTTATTGGGGCAATGAAAATATCCGGTTGAACTTTAAAAAATAATTATGTTCGTTATAACGTCGGCGGCGCCTCCTTGCCCCTGTTCGCGATGCAGCGTCGCGAAGCCTCCGGGAGTGAGGAGCCTCTGGCGACGACAACAAAGAATAAGTGCCGGTCTATTCTGTTTCAATCAGCCAGTTTCGGAGGGTGCGCTTCTTCGGGTCGAAGGCTGCACCGATTTTTATGACCCGTTTGCCCATGGCGCGAAATGGTGCTGCATATTCTTTCTCATTTATCTGCTTCAGCGCACTCTTGGCGGTTCCCTTCAGCTTACACTCGATTATGTAAACATATTTGTCTGTTTCAATCAGCAAGTCGATGCGACCGTCTGATGTCTTGAATTCTGTGTGTACATGCAGACCAATCAGTTTGGCAATGATATACAGCACGTTTTGGTAATGAACCTCCAAGTTGGGAATCTGATCGTAAGGAAAACCTGAAAAGAAAGACTTCAATCTTGTCATGAACTTGTCGGCATCTCCCATACGCGCTTCAAGCACAAGCATAGAGAGGTCGCTTTTGGCAAGTTCCTTCTTGTCTGTAAAGTTCTCGATGAGATAACTGAGAAAACCTTGCTCCACCTCTTGGTTGGGATACCCCATTTTATAGAGAGCGAACTCGCGGTCGTAGCCCTTTATGGTCAGGTAACCGGACTGGAAGAGCAGAGGTACTATATTGGTGCGGTATCGGTCGGATGCTTTAAGGTCGAGTTCGGTGCAGAGCGAGCCGTCAATGCCGTCAAGGTCGTATTGATAGTCCTGCAAGAGTTCGGCAAGAAATTTCGGTGTGCCGGTCTCTGACCAGTAACTTGAAATCTTACCTTTGTAGAATGTGTTGAGCAGGCTAAAAGGATTGTAGATGTCAAGAAGAGCCTCACTGAAATGATAGCCGTCATACATCTGTTTCAGTAATGCGCAGGTATCATCGGGCGATTTCTCCAACTTATCGCCTAAGGCCGATATGCCTTGGCGAAAATAAGTATTCAGCTCCTCTTGCGTGATGCCGGAGATTCCCGCGAAGTCATCATCCATAGAGATGTCGTTGAGATTGTTGAGGCCGCTGAACACCGACATCTTGCCAAAGCGCGACACACCTGTAAGCATTCCGAACCGTATATAGCTGTCGAGCGATTTAAGCACACCGTAAAATGCACCGAGCATGTCGCGAAACTGCTCCATTATTGGTTCATTACGGAGATTCGACACCATAGGCTTGTCATACTCGTCAATAAGAATCACGACCTTTCGTCCGGTCTGCTTAAAGGCACTCTTTATTACATTGGCAAACCGGTCTTCCGGATATTTCAAGGTATCCGTTATTCCATACTCATGCTCCCAAACCTTAAGATGCAGGTCAAGGATAGAGGTGAGTGAGTCCGGCTTATCATAGTTCCGCAGATTCAAGTCAAGATGGAACACCGGGTGGGGCTGCCAATCATGGCCTGAACGTGCTATTGCCAATCCGTCAAAGAGTTGACTTTTGCCTTGGAAGAATGCCTCTATGGTGGAAAGCAGCAGGCTCTTGCCGAATCTGCGAGGTCGGCTCAGAAAATAATAGGAACCTGTGGAGATAAGTTTATCGATATACTCAGTCTTATCGACATAAAGATAACCTTCCGTCCGAATCTTTTCGAACGACTGAACTCCTATCGGATATTTGAGATTAGCATTGACCATTCGCAACAGCATTATCAATTCGCTCACAAATGTACAAAAAAACGGTGAGAGATAAAAGAACCGGCAAGATTAATTCTACGCAATATATCTATATATCTATATTCCAGCTGACTTGCGGACTTTCAGTCAAGCGGGAAGAGGCGAAGGTATCTGTCGCGGTCGTTGATGTTGTCTTCGGGGTGGTAAGGTTCGGAGGCAAGGGCGAGGCATATTGCCCCCGATGAGAAGTCGTGGAGCGTGAGCCATACGCCCGGCTCTATAAGCAGACCTTGAAATGGGCGGTTGAGCATCACTGTGCGCTGCTCCAAGCCATCGTCGAGAGTGGCGCAAAAGCTCCCTGTCACAGCCACGATAAACTCCTGCATGGTGCGGTGTGCATGGCTGGCGCGTGTCTCGCCGGCAGGCACATCGTAGATGTAAAACACCCGCTTCACGTCAAAGGGCAATGTCTCGCCCGATTGCACCACCGAGAGGTTGCCGAGACGCGGGCTGTCATGACGCGCCAACTCTATCATCTTACAGTCCCAGACACTCTTTCTCATAGATATAATCATTTTCGTCGTAGGGCTTCGAACTGAGCACAAGCGCCACAGCGTTGGTTGAAAAATTAGACATCTTGCGCCATGTCATCGGAGGCACGAGCAGACACATATATGAGCGGTTGAGATGGTATGTGGTGTCTCCCTCCCGTTCAGTCACAGTCACATCGAAAGAGCCGGATAACGCTATGATCATCTCGGAGTTTGTGCGGTAAGCGTGTCCCCACCGTTCTCCACCTCCGGGCACATCATATATCCAGTGCACCCGCTCTATCTTGAACGGCACCTCGCGCAACTCCTCCAATACGGAGAGGTTGCCTCGCGGATCCAGATGCCGCGGAAGTTCTATAAGTTGTACCATCACCCTTTATCTCATTATTTGTCCTGTATCTCGATTTGTTGGCGCACAGACTCCTCATGCAGCGCACCGAATATCTTTCTTATGAAGTCGTCCGACATGCCGATTGCGTCAGCCTGACCCAATCGTTCCTCTATCAGTTTCTTGTAGCGTATCGGCTGCACCACCGGCACATTCGCTTCGCGCTTTAATTTTCCTATTTCGCGGGCTACCTTCATGCGCCTTGCCAAGATTGCCATAAGCGCATCATCGATGTCGTCTATCTCGGCTCGAAGCGCGTCAAGGCCGGCAATCTCCGAATCCCGGCAAGATGTGCCGATGCTTCCGATAAGTTCATGCAGTTGTGCCGGGGTGATTTGCTGGGCAGAATCGCTCAGTGCCTCGGCAGGATTGCAGTGTGTCTCGATTATCAAGCCGTCAAAGCCCATGCTCAATGCCTGATGCGACAAAGGCTCCACCATGTTGCGCTCTCCCGATATATGGCTCGGGTCGCACAATATCGGCAACTGCGGTATGCGGCGATGCAGTTCGAAGGCAATACGCCATTCCGGCACATTGCGGTAGCGGTGCTCGCCATACATTGAGAAGCCGCGAAGCACAGCCCCGAGCCTACGCACTCCCGAACGGTATATGCGCTGCAATGCCCCAATCCAGAGTTCGAGATCAGGGTTTGCAGGATTTTTGACAAGCATTGTGATTTCTGCACGCTTTTCTGCCGGCAACGCTGCCAATGTGTCAGCAATCTCCTGCACAGCGAAGGGGTTGGCCGATGTGCGCGCACCTATCCAGTATGCCTTGATGCCTGAGCGTAACGCCATAAGCAGGTGTGAGGATGTGGCCACCTCAATCATCGGTATCAGTCCGGTATCAGCGCAAGCCTTGCGAATCCATGGGAGAGCCTTTTCGCCCATGCCCTCAAACTGACCGGGTTGGGTACGTGGCTTCCAGGCACCGGCGCGAAACACCCGCACACCGCAGTCAGCGACGCCTCGAGCAGTAACGGCCACCTGCTCAGCCGACTCCGCACTGCAAGGCCCGGCAATAACCAACGGCCCGGTGATGGCAAAATCAAACAACGGCTTAATATCAGCAAAAGTCTTATCAGAACTCATGCCACAAAATTAACGAAAAATCTCCAAATACGGAAAGGCACTTACATAAATGCCAAGATTAACTTTCCTACACGAATTGATTGGTGGTGGGATTGTAGAAGAAGCCGGCTTCTTTTAGCTTGCTTTCCAGTTGGCTGCGGTCTTCACCGAGCGATGCGCACAAGTCGTTGAGGTCCGTGTAATCATCGCGGAGCTTTGTGTTAACCACAGAGAGTAGCATGTAAGGGTCTTTGGGTAATGCCATATTTTTAGTTTTTTAGTCGTTTGTTGTGGTTTCGGGTTTCTGATTTCGTTATTATCCATATCAACACCACTTCCAATAGGAGCAGCGGTGCCCCATAGCTGCACACGTCAAGATACGCCAAGCTTTTGGTCTGTATTATCATGTAAAGACACCAATAGCAAAATGCTGATACAAGCACCACTGTTAATCCCGGCAACAGCCACTTGCGCCATGCAAGCATCATCAGCGGAAGAACCATTACATCGGCCGAAATCTGATAACGTTCATGCATCATGGGAAGCAGGTAAACCGTGCATACATACAGAAGCATCGCCATCGTCATAAACTGAAGCACACTCATGTTGCGAGGCATCTTATTGTGCCAGTACCAGACCACGGCAAATATAAGAACCGTTGAGCAAATTGTCCACCACCAGGCGTTTGCCGGCAACGGAAGCCCACAATGTGCCCATATGCCATAGAAATTTGGGTAAAGCCAGAAATATCCCCAGTCTACGGTAGATTGCTTAAGATAGATTCCCAACATGTTAGCCCAACTGTTGCCGATAATAGCCGCCGGCACCAATGTCAGTATATAAACACCGACAGGAACAAATATCGCTTGCCACCACTTCAACTCCCGCCTCAACAATAAGAAAAGTAGAAATGGAGCGAAAAACAAAGCTTGAAGCTTAAACGCGAAAGCCACTCCAAACGAGATCATAGCCAAAACATTGCGTTGCCGAAGCAGCCCATATAGCATGAGCATCAGAAACGAGACATAAATCATGTCGCACTGTGCCCACACCGAGCTGTTCATGACTGATGTAGGCCACCAAGCCATCAAAGCAGTGGCGGCTATCACGCAGAGCGGCTTGTTGCCACGCGACACCGAAACTATCAGTCCGCAGCACACTCCGGCAAAGAGCTGAAACATAAATGAAAAGCACTTCACCAAAATCAAACTCCACCCCGAGGGGAAATAGGATAGCAACACAAGTATATATTGGTATGCCAAATTATAATTACCCACTCCTTCGGCAAGCGGTAGCCAATGGCCATTATGACGGAAAGTGGAGATCCAAGGTCCCACAAAACATCGATAATCTTCCGACACATAGCCTAAGCGCATCAGAGCCATATTGAAGATAACACCGGCAGCAAGCAAGACACACCAGAACGCCTTGCTGTGTGCCAAAGCCCGTGATATATCTTTTATATTTTGATTCAGAGTTACCTTCATTGCCAACAAATACGCTTTTAGAAATGTTATTCTGAAAACAGGGAGGCTACAGTAATGATATTGTGCTGCGTCGCCTTCACCAAACATTCCACTATGAAAACGAAATTATTGCTTTTTTCTTGTTTCGCTGCATTTGCGTCGCTTAATGCTGTATCGCAAGATGCTGCACCCGATGCGTCCAAGCACACCACCGAGGTTGCGATGGACTCCACGCTCCGCGACCATAAGGTGATTTTTTTCGGCAAGGGTGAGGATCCTTCTGCCGATTCTACTATCAACACAATCAGGATGTTCTATGAGGATCAGTTCCGACACTTTCAGGATCCGTTGGCCCCTTACTTCCTATTTATGAGCAAGGATGCCAACTTAGCCATGGGCGTGGGTGGCGTGGTGCGTATGCGCGGTTATTATGACTGGGGAGGAGTAATAGAAAGCCCTGCGTTTGCCCCTTATCTCATACCGATGCACAAAGACCCCGAACATAAGCGCAAGATTGCCACGACTCCGGCCGGGACGGCATTATTTTTCCGGGTTATAGGACGCAACAAGAAGTTGGGCAATTACCAACTCTACATTGAGGCTAACTTCAATGGCTATCAGGCACGCGACTTCCACTTGAAGAAAGCATATGCACAGCTCAACGACTTTACTATTGGTTATGCCAATTCGACATTCAGCGACCCGGGCTCATTGCCTCCCGGCATAGATGCAGCCGGGCCTAACGCCAAGATGAGCGCAACCGCCGTGTTGGTAAGGTATCTGCACAACTTCAAGAGCGGTTGGTCGGTGGCCGGCTCAATAGAGAGTCCTGACAACAGTATCGACGACAATGGCACAACTACCAAGAAGATAGACCAATATGTGCCCGATTTAGCCACTTTCGGTCAATATGCCTGGAAGAGCGGTTATCTACGTTTGGCCGGCATAATGAGGTTTCTCTCATATCGCGACCTTGTAAAGTCTAAAAACCATACCGATGTCGGTTGGGGACTCCAGCTCTCCGGACGTTGGCAGCCGGAGCGGCACCTCACATTTTATGGCGCATGCAATGGAGGTCAAGGCTATTCGAGCTTAGGTGGAGACTGGCTGATGGGAAAATATGACTTGGTCAACGACCTTGACCGTCCCGGTCGCATGTATTCCCCTTTCACTGTGGGCGGTTATGCTGCGGTGCAGTATAATATAAACCCATCGATGTTCTTTTCTGCCACATATGGAGGCACCCGTTATATGCCAAAAGGTAAAAAGAATCCTGACGAATATAAGACCGGCATGTACATAGCCGTCAATTACTTCTGGTATCTTACTACACGTATAAGTTGCGGTGCGGAGTTCAACCTCGGCCGCCGTGAGAACATGAACGGCAAGGCGGCATGGGCCCGTCGTGCCGAACTGATGGCACAGTTCAGCTTCTGACCACCATTTCAATGAATAGTTAAAAATGAATAATGAATAATTGCTACGCGACGTCACACCAAGCTGCATTGCGAACTGGGGGTAAGGAGGCGCCGCCGACGCCACAAAGAATAATGCTGTAGCATCAACACTATGCAAAGGCGATTTCCAAATCGCCAACAATGCAAAGATCATAAAGGCAACCAATATAACAAAGTCGGGGCGCGATAAATCGCGCCCCAAATTATCAATCAAATTTTCAACTAAAAATTGCTATCTTAAAGTGTTATCGAGACCAGACATGTTTCTTGCCGTTATGTATGTAAATCTGACCTCTCGCAGGATTCGATATTTCACGCCCCATCAAGTCATACATCTTAGCGTCAGCTGCATCCGCGTCGGCCACAGTCATCTCCACTGATGCCGGAGTCATCTCTTCCGACTCGTGAATGTCGAGTCCGAAGTAATCCCATCCGAATGACTTCGCATAGGCATCCAACGTGCCAATAGGGACTAACAATGGTACCCCGGGTTCGCAGTTGTAGTCATGCACCGGTGGAATGCCAAAAGGTGAGTTGTACGGATTTTCAGGGTCTGGTTCGCATACAGGCGGCACTATGGCTTTGCAGCCGACTTTCTTGATACTGTCCCATTTAAGACAGCTCAGAGCTCCCAACTTCTTAAGTGAAGAGGGGAATATCATCTCTTCGAGCGAAGTCATGTAGTAGAATGCCTCAGCCTCTATCTCCTCGAGACCTTCCTGAAGTTCGAGCGATTTCAACTTCTCGCAGCAGTAGAACGAACGCTCTCCGATTTTCTTTACTGTCGAGGGTATATTGATTTTCTGCAGCGAGGCGCAAGTGCTGGCAAACCTGTCAGGGATAGCAGTCAGACCTTCGGGGAGGTTTATCTCAGTGAGTGCAAGGTTCTCCCAGAAGTGCGCAGAACCGCTCAGCGTGAGGCAAGTACTCGGAATAGTCACTTCCGTGAGCTTGCATAACGAAAATGCAGACTCGCCAATCGACTCGAGTCCTTCTGGTAGATTGATGGCGGTGATACCCGACTGATGAAATGCGGAAGCTCCGATACTCTTGATACCGTCAGGCAGAGTGACCGAGCAATTCAGTCTGCAATCGTAGAAGGTGGCTTCTTCAATCTCGGTGACTTTGGATGGAATCGTCAGGCTCTTCGCATCTATATTTATGCAGCTGATAAATGCTTCTCTTCCGATTTCTGATAACGATGTGGGTAAATTTACTTCAGCCAAGTTCATGCAAAAACCGAAAGCCGCCATGCCGATTCGTTCCACGGTTTCGGGGAGTTTGAGTTTATAGAGCTGGATGTTGTGAAATACACCGTCTATCATCTGTTCATTGAAATGACTAAACGCTTTGTCAGGCACCTCATTATTGACCAGCGAAGCCTGGCTGAGGTCTATCTCCGACAGCACACCTTCGAACGAAGCTTTCCACATCGTAGCGAAGTCATCTGCGCCCACATTCCCTTTGAGTGTAAGAGATTCCACTTTGAGCAGGTTGTCGCCAAGCAGCCCGGCCAAGTCGCCGGCTTTTTCGAGCGTGAACTCAAGAGCGATAGCCTCGGCATCGTTGGCTCGATGCAGATTGTGAAGGCGATATTTGAACGTGCCATGAATTGAAGTCAGAGTAGTTGTCTCATTAACTGTGGCATCTTGCCTCACAATGGTAAGGTCAGAAAGATTACCCAAAGTAGCCGAAGGAACGGCAAACGCCGAAAAACCAAGGGCACCGCAAGCAGCCAAAAGTAAAAGTTCTTTTCTCATAGTGTGTATTTTTTATGATAGTATCGGGACGCGATTGTAAAAGCAAACAAGTCTCAATAGTATCGGTTTTACAAAAGTTTTGGTTAAAGATTGTCTTGTTGAAATAAATCTTATTAGTTTAAAAGCAAATTAGCAAAATTTAATTCATATTTACAAATAGTTTGTCATTATTTTGTCAGGCAGCATAAAACTGCTGCCTGACTCGAAGATCGTTATTTGTTTATTGTAGTTTTCACGCTGTCGATTACTTCAGAAGCTATTGAATACGTTACAACATACATGCCCGGTTCAAGCACACTCGTATCAATTGATATAGTGCTTTGTCTTGCTGTAATATTTTGTGCAATCTTAACGCCATCATTATACATAGGAGTTACTGTGATTACACCGTTTTCAGGACTTTCATTCAGAAGTCTGACTGTAAGTACACCTGATTCGTTGTTAACAGATTCGATAGCGAAAGACGGTTCGAGCGTTGCCGTAGCTTCTCCTGATTCTCCATTTTCGGTAAATGCTGTCACATTATATATATGATTAGCTTTAGTGGGTGTAACGGTGATTGTTTTTTCCGAACCTATTACATTGCCGGACTCATCTTCCCACATGTAATGGTCATAATCATCGGAATCTACACCGAGTTCATATATGCCACCTTCACCGGGGTTAATGGTTATAATCGGTTTGTCGACTGTCGGCAAATTAGAAATCATGAAGGTTTCTCCACCTATTATATTGCCCTGTTCGTCTTTTTGAATCAAGTCGAAAGCATATGAGTAAAATCCGATTCCCGTTCTTCCTAAATTGAATTTTAGTTTTACTACATCGAATTCATCGGCGTTGAGCGATATGCGCTTTATCTTGTTTTGCGGATTGGCAATCTTAACAGTGCGTAACTGAGGAGTGTTAGATTCAAGTGATAATCCTTCTGATTGCATACCGCCTCGTTCCCATGCAGTATATATCTTTTCACTCATCTGCATCTCCACATTTCCTCGACTAAAGATTGATGCCGAATTGTCATCCTGTGGAACAAGTTCTAAGGTATAATTCTTAGCTTCAGAGTATATGTTGCGGACATATACATTAAAAGCTTTCGTCAGCTCATCTTTCTTGATGATTGTCACATTCTTTTGTGCAATATCATTGTATTTGAGCACTTCGAAGTAGTGTTTACCCGCTTCATAGCCGTCGTCATAAGGAGTGTCCATAACTTTAGCTACGGGACAGAAGTGGAAATCTCCATCAGGATAGTTCTTTAGTAGTTGAGGAAGGGTCCAAGGTATTTTGACAATCGTTTCCTTTCCAGGTTCTATTTCGTCGATAGGTACTGCTTCAAGAAAACCTCCGGTTGCATATCTGTTATTATAAACCTCGCGACCTTTCCATGATTTATCGGATAATCCTGTAGATGCTTGTGCCCAGTAGATTTTAACCCATTTACCTTCACCTGCAAACTTCTCTTTTCCACGGTTACCGACCTTTACATAGATATATGCCATTTGGTGGTCCGTGGCGTATTTGGGATTCTCATGTGCAAATATATCATCGTCGTTGTTTCGTACACATATCGAGGGAGTTCTCCAATGTATGTCTGTTGTCATGTTGGGTTCCTTACCAGTATCCTCATCGTTATCCTTTATGAATAAGTCTACGGATTCAGGTATTTTATTAAACGCTAAATCTTCACCTAATGATTTCGGCTTTGATGTGTACATGGGATTTTCTCTGCCTGATGCAACCCATCTGTCGGTAGCTTTTGCATATTTAAATGCTTCATCCATACTTACAAATCCGTTTTTATCAACATCCTATTTAACCGGTACTTTATTATCGTTCGCCTCATTTACAGCGCATGTCCATTGATATACAAATTCATCATAAGGGATATCCGGACAAGACCAAGATGATTCACTTCCCGTGCATGCTGATGCAACTACACAACCCACTTTGCTGAGGTCATCGTTAAAACCTCCGGCAAAGCATTGACCGAGCACAACATTTACATTCACTTTTTTGTCAAGAATCGGTTTAAGCAATTCAGCGAGTTCATGGTCGAAGAGTGTTTCATTGTTCCATAGGCATATATAAGAATTGGTGTTACCGGCTGTGCTGCCACCATGATCTATAACGAAGATAAACAGGTGGTCATCCTTTTTCATTTTCGACTGCAATTTATTTAATGTGGAAACTACATTCGACTTTATCGCAGATAGTTGAATTTCATTTTGTCCGTCAAAATCAAGGTCAAGAGATTGTGTTGAAAATCCACCGGTAGTCAATCTCATATCGGCAGAAGGGTCTGCTCCATCAGACATAAGGGGTATTATATTTTCTTTAGGTATACCATATTTGTTCTTAAGAGTCTGGTATATAAATGAGCAGTCATTCCAATATCGTTCATAATTCGAGATTTTATTGACACCTCCACTCAAAATGATTGCATAAGTTCTGCCGGCAACATCTGAGAAGCCGTTCGACTGAGTGTTAGCAGCAACAATCGGTTTTTGCTTCGACTTCATGCCATACCTATTTGTAACTTTAAGAGGTACAAAGTTCCCGGCTGGAGGAAGAGTCCGTTTATTCAATAGAGGTGCAGATGCATTTGCAATTGTAGTTGCAATGTATTTAGGTACAGTTGTTGTATAGCATTCATGTTCCCAACCTTTCATCGGTTCAGCATCGATGAATATTGTCCAGTATAGTTCGCTATTATTCTCCAAGATAAAATAGTCAACATCTCTGTTTGCAAATTGTTTGGAAACAATATACAGTGCATCCATTTCGGTGACATTTGTCATCGGCTTATTTGAAGTACCGGTTTTTTGGGCGTAACTGTTGAAAGCACTCAAAAGAGTAGCAATCATTAAAAATAAAAAAATTTTTTTCATAGTTTCTGATTTTAAGTTGTTATATTTATCATTTTTACAGTAGGTTTATTCAAAATTCAATGTTCCCCCGAACTCATTTCCATATTCGTCGATACAATCGATGTTGTATTCTCCAGTCAGTTCCGGAATGCCTATGGAATTGTCTATAGTGGATACATATCCATCCCAAAGGACGTTGTTGTCCAAGGTTAATAACCGAACGTAGACATTATTAATTCATCCTTTAAATGTTAAGTCCATACGTCCTTTTTCGTACGAGCATTCGATTGAATGCATGGATGGAGCATTTGGTCGACCAATAGATTGAGAACCTTTATTCTTCTCTTTTAATATTGATACCTTGCCGCTACAATTAGGTGTAGCGGCATGACTGATAATAAAAGTCCCAATGAGACTAACTCCTAAGATTAGTAATTTGCGTCGTAGATTCATGTGTCTTGATTTAATGATTACATTGCGAAAGTAGCTTTATATATTTATAGAAGCAAGTTTTTATGAAAAAATCATTTGGTTTTTTTGAAAAACGTATGTATGTGATAATCAATTATTTGTATGCGTGACAAATCTGCAATATTTGGTTTTTTTATATTTGAGTGATATTTAGCTTGTTACAAAAGCCACAATTTTAGATAAACACAATTTTTCTTGGCTTTTATTTGATTGAAGCTATATTTTGGCGATGCCTATTTGTAGTTGAAACATCAATTACAAATTTATGGGAATTGCAAAGATGTGGTTCTTGTTTGAGTAGTGTCTGCTGTGGTAGGCGTATATTATAGACGCACTATGATATGTTTTCACTAGTGTCTCTTAAAAAATGTTAATCAAACTCAAGGTCAAGAGTTGGCTGGC
>CAJTYC010000045.1 GCA_910584185.1 uncultured Muribaculaceae bacterium | reverse complement strand
CTCTCCCGGTGGCTTCGCGTCTTTTATCTCTTATAATTGAAGCACTTAAAGCAACTCGCAATCCGAAATTCCAAGTCGCGAAGCAAATTCCTAATTCCTAATTCCTAATCACAACGCTTCTTCCGGGTTACGTTTGCTTATCATATTCCAGATTACTACTGCGAAGAGTGCACCTACGAGCGGACCTACTACCATTACCCAGAAGTCAGGCCATGCGTTGGGGCTGAAAATGGCCGGGCCGAAACTTCTTGCCGGGTTCACCGAGCAATTGTCTACCGGTATGCCTACGATATTCACGAGGCCTAATGCGAGACCTATCGCGAGGCCGGCAAACTTGCCGAATCCTTTACGGGCATCTGTGGCACCAAGAATCACAAGCACAAAGAGCATGGTGAATAGAATCTCACACATCAAGGCCATGCCCTGACTCACTCCCGGCTGACAAACGTTGGAGGCTATCGTATTGACTACGCCACCATTGTCGGTGATACCACCAAACTTAAACGGCACTTCTCCTATCTCCGTAAACCAATAAAGGAAGCCTGCCCCGACCGCCGCACCGGCAAGCTGAAACACTACATACCATACAAAATCCTTAAACGACATGCGATTGCTGAGCAACATCGCAAACGATACAGCAGGATTCACATGGCAACCCGAAATGTTGCCGATGCAATAACAAAGGCAAACCAACACCAGACCGAAGCAAAGGCCTATGCCCAAAACTCCGATTTCAGGACCGGCAAGCACCGCGCTGCCGCAAGCGAGCAACACGAGAAACATTGTCCCGAAAAATTCAGCTAAATACTTTTTCATATTAATCAAGTTTTATAATGATTTATTCACATAACACCTAATCATTGCCAAGGGTTGCAGACATAGACTGACAAATTGCTCACCTTCTCGCAAATTTAACGGATGTTAAATACAGAATTTACGCCAAACCTTTTACATCCCCTATCGTTTACAAGGAAAATAATTATGAGAAACACATAAAAACTAAAATTATGAAAAAAATATTTACGCTATTCACATTGCTCCTGTGCCTCTTCACCGGTGCATGGGCCCAAAGTCAGGAAGGAGGAGATTTCTACCTTGACCTTCTCACGCTCAACAATACCAAATATTATTTCACTCAACGAGAGGACGGCATATATGAAGTCACAGTGCCACAGCTTTCCGGTGACTTCAAGGTATTTGACTCAAATTATCTCACTGACCCTAAAAATGAGTATATATATGGTGCGGCCGAAGACCATAGTTTCGGTGTAAACGTGGGCGACATCAAGCAACTTTCCAACCCCGGCAACAACCTGTCGGTGGAGGGTGGCGGCATTATCTACAACGCCGTGGTGGAATTTGATCCGGTGAATAAGACCCTGAAAATCACAGCCGGCAGCCGTGATCCGGAAGATGCACCAATCACCAATGCAATGCCTCTTCTTATCGGCCAATTCAAGAATGCAGACGGCACTATAGTAAATTGGGATCCATCACAGGTGATCACACCTGTATATTACGAAAAAGATGATATATACATTTTTCCGGATGTATGTTTCACCAACTACGGTGAGTTCAGCTTCATCACCAAGAAAGGCACAAACTCGTCTGATTGGGACACCGTCAATTCCAGCGTAAGATATGCACCGTCTGTTGCCGAAAAGGATGTGGAGATGTCTAAATGGATGCCTTATAGTGAATATTACAACGGCACATCCAACAGATGGATTTTCCCTACCGAATATCGTAAATATCTCACCGGACTCACCAACTTCGCAGTCTACCTGCGTCCGAAAACCAAGGAGGTCTACATACAGTTTATCATGGTGACAAGAGTCGAGACTGTCAGTGTGGAGGAGGTGACTGAGGAACCGGTAAATGTATACTCGCTCACAGGCACACTTCTCAAGCATGGAGTGAACCGCTCATCGGCCACCGACGGACTCCCGGCAGGTCTTTACATAGTGGGAGGCAAGAAAGTAATTGTAAGATAACGACATGAAAGATAACGATCAGATACCAAAAACTCAAAACCCGACAGCTGCCGCCGAGCCTCAGAAAGCTCAGGCGGCAGCCGTCTTAAAGGCTCAGCCTGAGAATGCCGCACCCCGGCTTGCACAAACGCAACCACCGGTCAAGACCGTGTATTGGTTTTTCGTGACTTTCGTGGTGCTTCTCAGCACACTCGGCTCGTTTGTCAACGACATGTTCACGCCGGCATTGCCGGCCATGTGCCGCTTTTTCCACACATCCATCCCCACCGTGCAGATGGGTCTGACTTTCGGCATGGCCGGACTCGCCGTGGGGCAGCTGCTGCTCGGGCCTTTGAGTGACCACTATGGCCGCAAGCCGGTTCTAATCATATCTTTGGCAATCTTTATTATAGCGGCTGTGGTCAGTGTATTCTCACCAACCATACACTTCTTCATAGGTTGCCGCTTCTTCCAAGGCATAGGGGCTTCGGGTGGCTACCTGCTGGCGCGCACCATGCCTGCCGACCTCTATCACGGACGTCAACTTGCCAAGATTATGGCTCTTATCGGTGCCATAAATGGTGTCGCTCCCGCTTCAGCGCCGGTGCTCGGTGGTATCACGGCCGATGCCTTCGGATGGCGCGGCATTTTCGTGGGTCTCGCCATACTGGCCGTGCTGGTGCTTGTCATATCATGCTTCGCCAAAGAGACATTGCTCCCGGCTTACCGCTCCAAAGGATCCGTGTGGCACTCGTTTGCCGGCTACGGTGCGCTTCTCAAAAACGGCAAGTTCATGACCCATGTGGCCTTCAAGGGAGTGGCCCTTGGGCTGCTTTTCGCATATATCGCCGGCACACCTTACATACTGCAGAACCATTACGGCATGTCGCAGACCATCTATGGTGTGGTGATTGGTGCCAACTCCCTGTTTGTGGTGACAGGCTCGGCGCTTGCCATGAAATTCAAACCATTGAAAAAAGCCGCGACTGTCGGAGCCGCCCTGATACTTGTGGGGTGCATCGCCCAAGCGTTGGCACTCTATAATGTAAGGAGCATCCTCCTATTTGAGGTCTGCATGGGCGCGATACTTACGGGACTCGGCCTTGTGTTCACCACCACCAACACATTGGCTATGAATGAAGGGCGACAAAGTGCCGGCGAGGCCTCGTCGCTGCTCGGCATAGCCGGATATGTGGTGGGAGGCGTGGTGTCGCCACTCGTCGGAGTGGGCAATGTGTTGCACTCCACGGCTATTACCTTCGTGATATTGGCTTTGCTTATCGCCTTCACCGCATTTTTATCCAAAAGGATTGCCCCCGACCTGAACAACTGACAGATATAATATACCAACTATAAACAAACAACTACAAACTAAACATTGGCCATGACTGACACAAAACAAAAATTCTGGACCACCGACCGCATTATGCAGCTGATCATCGGCACGGCCATCACCGTGCTGCTCATATTGCTCGTGCGCTATCTGAGCGGAGTGCTGTTGCCATTTTTCGTGGCATGCTTCATAGCCTATCTGCTCCAACCATTGGTGCGCATAAACCAGCGCTTGCTGCATTGCAAAGGGAGGGCACTCCCCTCTATCGTCACGCTTGTCGACATCATTATTATTATCGGCCTGATTATCTATCTCTTCATGCCATCTGTAATCAGAGAACTGGACGAGCTTAACAAGATTATCGTCGAAATAAGCAAAGGTCAACTCAGCCTGCCCCCGGCCTACCACAAGGCTATCGAATATGCCAGCCGATACCTTGACCCCGAATATCTCAGGTCGTTCCTCACCGGCGACCACCTCATGAGCATCATCAACCGGGGCACTTCACTGATTGAGGAATCGTTCGACCTGGTGCTTGCCATATGCTCCTGGCTGCTCACCATAATCTATGTGCTATTCATACTTATAGATTACCCCACTATAAGCCGTGGCTTCAAGCTGATTGTGCCACACAAATACCGCGCAGGATTCATGACAATATTCTCCGAAGTATCGAGCAACATGAACAAGTATTTCCGCGGACAGGGATTGGTGGCGCTTTGCGCCATGGTGTTCTACTGCACGGGGTTCTCCATCGTGGGGCTACCGCTCGCCATACCGATGGGCCTGCTTGTTGGCATACTCTACATGATACCCTACTTCCAGTATATCACCCTGATACCGGTGGCGATAATATCGTTCATATACTCGCTTGGAGGCTCGGTAAGTTTTCTGCCGCTGTTGGGCAAATGCGGATTGGTATATCTTGTGAGCCAATGTATCTGCGACTACATAATCACCCCGCACGTCATGGGGAGGGAGATGGGGCTTAACGCCGCCGTGATACTCTTGGCGCTCTCCGTATGGGGAAGCCTGTTAGGCATAATAGGCATGATAATAGCCCTGCCGGTCACCTCGATGATAATGACCTACTACGCCCGCTACATCAGCGATCCGGCCCCCCGCCCCGACACCCCAAAAACAGATACAGACTAAACCAGTCTTCCGTGTATAAATATTAAAAGCCTGACGAGTTGGTTTCAACTTGTCAGGCTTTCTGCTTGCGGAGAGACCGGGATTCGAACCCGGGATAGGCTTTTGGCCTATACACGCTTTCCAGGCGTGCCTCTTCAGCCACTCGAGCATCTCTCCTAAACACTGACATCTTGGTTTTAATCAAGATGTCTACATCAATTCAGAACTGCTCTTTCATTCAAACTCCGCCTCTCTGAGATTTTTTCTTTAAGGCCAAACTATAAATGAAGATGCGGTCTTCTCTGCATTTGCGAGTGCAAAGTTAATGCTTTTATTCGAATTTTCCGCATTTTTGCCGTTTTTTTTATTAATTTTGTGATATTTTTTATGACTTTGAGCCTTCAAGCCACCACTCATGGTGGGGACTTACGGTTTAACGTCATTATCAACAAACTGACACATAGCGACATAGCGCAATGAAATCATTACTCAACGTTGGCACACTGCTCTCCCTGACATTTGCATTAGGCATAACTGCCTGTGGGCATAAGGAGAAGTCCGGCAGCAAATATCCGGCAAACTTCAACTCCATAGGTGATGCCGGTCGCGTGGACTATATGATAGCACACACCACTCCCGACTCCGTGGCAAGGTTCATAATCCAAAGTGCTTTGGGCAAGAACCCTGATGCCCGCATCGACACGTTGGCTATCGCCACCAACCATGCCTACGAGAAATTGAGCGGCAACGACCTCGACTCGTTCAGCATCGCCTACGACGGCTTGGTGGAGTCGCTACCGCTCGCCGACAAGATGAAGGCGTATATGCTCGGCGGCTCGGAAGACCCCCAGGGGCTCGGCTATAAGCTCGGGCTGGAATATATGGCCAATATCCGCAACGAGAATAAGACAGCCGATGATGTGGAGAAGGAGCTGAAGGCATTCGAGAAAGCCTGCGGCCCCGACACTGCCATGTACCGACGCTTCATGATCGGCTTCCGCACGGTGCTTGAGGTGGACCATGGCAAGGATGTGCCCGAAGAGATATATCGCCGCTTCGCCAAGTAAAATTCAGATATCAAATATCAGATACCAAACACCAAACACCAAAACCAAACACTAAAAACCAAACACTAAAAACTAAAAAACTACCATACAAGTGAATAGATTTTCAGATTACAGCATGCACATCGAGAAAGTGCTTCGCGACCTCACATATCCCGGTGCACCCTTGGCCGGACTCTACGAACCGATTGCCTACGCCCTCGAGGCCGGTGGCAAGCGTCTCCGCCCCTCGCTCCTGCTCATGACGGCAGACGCCTTCGGTGCCAATGCCGAGGCAGCCGAAAATGCAGCCGTCGGTGTGGAGATGTTTCATAACTTCACCCTGCTTCACGACGACGTGATGGACAAGAGCGACCTGCGCCGCAGCCGCCCCACCGTTCACTCCAAGTGGGATGAGAACACCGCCATCCTCTCGGGCGACACGATGCTGACACTCGCCACACAATATGTGGCTAAAGTTAGCGACTCAGTGCTACGCCCCGTGCTCGACACATTTAACGGCATGGCAATCCGCGTATACGAGGGTCAGCGTCTCGACATGGACTTCGAGACCAAGGAGCAAGTGACTCTCAACGATTACCTGCGCATGATCTCCGACAAGACCGGTGCCCTCATCGGCGGGGCGGCTAAAATTGGTGCGCTCATCGGCGGCGCTTCCCAGAAGGATGCCGAACTGATGTATCAGTATGGCGAAGCGCTCGGGCTCGCATTCCAGATTCAGGATGACTGGCTCGACGTGTTCGGCGACTCCAACACTTTCGGCAAGCCTATCGGCGGCGACATCAACAACAACAAGAAGTCGTTTCTGCTGCTCACCGCCCTCGAGGCCGGCACTCCCGACGCAGAGGCTCTGCGCGAGGCCATGAAGTTGGCGCCCGGCGATTCGAAGGTCAAGATCGTAACCCGCCTCTATGAGCGCATGAATGTGTCGGAAACTTGCCGCTCGGCGATAGCTCAATATAGCAAGCAGGCACTCAAGGCACTCAAAGGCACGAGCCTGAGCGAAGAAACACGCGAGCCGTTCCGCGCACTTCTCGACAAACTCACCGGACGCAAGAAATGACCGATACCCACACGCATCTCTACATGCCCGACGCCTACGAAGACGGGGGTGTACAGGCAGTGGCCGACGCAATAGAAGCCGGGGTGACACGCATGGTGTTTCCATGCGTCAACCTCGGTTCACTCCCCGACATGGAGCGTCTACATGCCCGTTACCCCGACAATACGGTATTGGGCCTCGGGCTGCACCCCACCGACTTGGGCGATGACTGGCGCGAGACACTGAGCCGGATGGAGAGTATGCTTCCGGGCAAGTTTGTGGCGATAGGCGAAGTGGGCATAGACCATTATCACGATGACCCTGAGGCCGATGCCTCGCAATTGCGCCGCGACCAGATGGAGGCCTTCGCCATGCAGCTCCGTTGGGCGCAGAAGCATCACTTGCCGGTCATAATACATTGCCGCGAAGGTCTCGAGGACACGCTCGAGGTGATACAGCGAGCCGACGGCGAACTCCCGCCGCTGATATTCCACAGCTTCACCGGCACGGCCGCCGATGTGCGCCGCATCCGCGAGGTGTGCGACCCATGGTTCGGCATAAACGGAGTGGTTACATTCAAGAATGCGCCTCTGCTGCGCGAGGCACTGCCGGAAATTGGATTGGAGAAGATGCTTCTCGAGACCGATGCACCCTGGCTCTCCCCTGCTCCCAAGCGTGGGCAGCGCAACGAAAGCGCACGCATACCATATATACGCGACTGCATCGCGTCCACGCTCGGGCTCTCGCCCGAAGAGGTGGAGCGCGTCACCGATGCCAACGCCACAGAACTGTTTTTCAAAAAGTCTGTCTCATAGACCATATGATATCACAACCCGTTGCCATATTCCTGCTGGTGCTCGTCATCATCTTGTTGGGTCCGGCCGTGTTCCGCCCCCTCAAGATTCCACCCATAGTGGGCATGATAATCGCCGGCATGGCTGTTGGGCCACACGGGTTCGGACTTCTCGAACGTGACGCCAGCTTCCGGATATTCGGTGAAGTTGGCATACTTTACATCATGTTTCAGGCGGCTGTCGAAATCGACATGTACCACCTGAAGCAGAATTTCAAGCATGGCCTGATGTTCGGCCTGCTCTCGTTCGCGATTCCATTGGTGGCCGGTGTGTTCGGCTCCCGCTACGCATTTGGCGTGGGTTGGGACACATCGCTGCTTCTGGCCACGATGTATGCCTCACACACCTTGGTCTCCTACCCGGTGGTGAGTCGCTTCGGACTCCAGAATGCCAAGGGGGCCGTGATAGCGGTGTGCGGCACAATCGTGGCAGTGATGCTCGCCCTGCTATGCTTGGCCGGAGTGGTACAGACTCACGTGGCCGGGCATTTCGCACCGGGCACTTTTGCCACACTCCTTCTGCTGATGACCATATACTGCCTCGGCATAGGCTATCTCTTCCCCTTTATCACCCGTCGCTTCTTTAAGCACAACTCGGAGCCGGTGGCCCAATATATATTCATCCTGGCCGAGGTCTTCGTAGCCTCTCTCCTGGCGCATATCATTGGGCTTGAGGCGATATTGGGAGCATTCTATGCAGGCCTCGTGCTCAACAGGATGATACCGGGCCGGAGCGCGTTGATGAAGAATATCCGCTTTCTCGGTGACTCGATATTCATACCTTACTTCCTGATAGGAGTAGGTATGCTCATCAATGTCAAGGTGATAGTGCAAGGATGGGATATGCTTTGGGTGGCGGCCAACATGACCGCCGTTGCCTTGGCCTCAAAGTGGCTCGCCGCCTATGCTGCGCAGAAGCTGTTCAAGCTCGCCGAGGCTGAACGCAACCTGATGTTCGGGTTGACAAGCGGCAAAGCTGCAGCAACCATCGCTGCCACGATGATAGGTTTCAATCATGGCATGCTCAACGAGGATATCATGAACGGCGCGGTGATGATGATACTCTTCTGCTGCATAGTCGCCTCAATATCTACGGAGCGTGCGGCAAAGAAAATACGTATCAGCCTTACAGAAGATGACCTGCGCCACGAGGATATCGGGGCCACGGAGTTTGCCCGCCAGATTGTGGCTGTATCCAATCCACTCACATCCGAAGGATTGATGCGCATGGCAGCCTGTATGCGCAACCGCCTTAACCGCCGGCCGGCAGTGCTTCTGCATGTGCGCACGAGCCAGGATAACCGTGCCCGTGTCATGGGCAAGTCGGCAATCGAGAGCGCAGTCAGAGTGGCCGACGAACTCGAGGTGGAGACCCGTCAGCTCGACCGATTCGACATGAACGTCGCCTCTGCACTCCGCAATGTAGGCGTGGAACAGGATGCCACGGAGTTTATGATCGGACTGCACCGCAAGGCCAATATCGTGGACACATTTTTCGGTTCGCTGGTGGAGCAATTGCTCGACACCACTCACCACATGGTGATTATGTCGCGCTGCTTCATACCGGTCTACACCGTGACCCGCATCGTGGTGGTGGTGCCGCGTCAAGCGGAGTATGAGACCGGATTTCACCTATGGATGTCGCGTGTGGCCATGCTTGCATCAAACATCGAGGCCTCCATCACATTCATATCGTTCAAGGAGACACAGGAGTTCATACGCACTGCTCTGACCGAGGACAATGCCGAAGTGAGCGTGAAGTTTGAGACCCTCGACTCATACGACGACTTTATCTTGCTTTCGAGCAATGTGGGCGACGACGACCTTCTCGTGGTGGTGGGTGCGCGCAAAGGGTCGATAAGCCATAGTGCAGACCTTGATGCGCTCCCGGGCTTCTTGAGCAAATATTTCAACCGACACAACCTGCTGGTGATTTTCCCCAAGCAGTTCTGACAGGACCAATAGGACTATATGGAGAGCAATATCATTCGTCTCGAAGGTGAGATAAGCATGGAGGACTACATTCGCGATTATCGCGATGTGGAGAAGTTTATGGGTTGCTGCCGCGTGTGCGGCAGTTTCAGTAAACGCTGGCACTGCCCGCCGATAGCGCCCGAATTTGAAATTGACTTCAGCAGATATGAGCACGTGCGGGTGGTGGGCTACAAGATTATACCCTCCCATAGCGACTCCCCTGCCGATTCTGCCGCTGACACCCACGACAAAGCCGTAAAAATCGCCCAAGGACTTCTTGTGGCACCTGCCAAACGACTCGGGGCTGAATTGCTGAGATTGGAGCGGGAGTTAGGAGGCCGTGCCATGGGATTGGCACAGATTGACAATTGCCTCTGCCACGAAGGGTGTAGCCGCCCCTTGGGTTTGCCATGCCGTCACCCGGAGCTTGTGCGCCCTGCCCTCGAAGCATATGGCTTCAATGTGGCCAAGACTGCCTCCGAACTTCTCGGACTCGAACTACTCTGGTGCAAGGATGGCCGTCTTCCCGAATACCTCGCACTCGTCGGTGCCGTATGTTACTGAGAATATGCCCCTATGGACAAATTATTTGAGATGGACTCTGAAATCAGTTGCCGATACGAACTTTACCGTTTTGGATTATCAGTCTGCCATGGCTTGCCGACTGATTCACTCTGACGCCTGTAAGGTCGTAAGCCGGGGCTGATTCGCCACTGTCGGAAGAGTCTATATCTTGATACGGTGTCTCTATTCCGGTGTAAATATAGAATGCGATATTCAGGTAATCTTTGGAGAGAGCCGTGGCCGGCAACGATGATGACGAGCAGAGGTAAGCTGCATTGGCGATAATACGACCTCCGGTCTGACGCTTGTAGCCGTCGTTATACAGCATGTAATTGGTACCCGTAGCCTGAGGAATCTGCAAATATGTCGGGGTCAGGATATTTCCCGCCGGAAAGGTTGCAGTTTCGTCGCCATAATGTATCTTCAGGTTGAAGCCCACTCCGGAATAACATTTGTAAAGCAGACCTGTGCCGGCCTTTATGATATCGCCGGGATTCACCTTGGCTATCACCAATGCGTCCAACTTGCTGTCAAATCCGGTCACAGACATTGTCATGATCGGTTGCTCCGGCACCACTATATCTACAGGAAGCACCACAGAGGCCATTCCGTTGGAATTGACAGGCACCATCACCTCATCGAGTGGCTGCACCGTGAAGCTGCACTGTGTGCCGGCAATCTCCGGATTTTGCCGCATCATCGCGCTACCATCCACATCGGTTATGCACCACACGCCATCAAACGAGCCGACGGGTCCCATATAAGGGTCGGTGAAGACAAACCGGGCTTCCAAGGGACTTCCGGGCACCAACGTATAATCAAATTGGCCGGAATATACGGCATCCTGCACTGCATCGAGCGTGGTGCTCGTATTGTCTGACTTCCTGCCGAGCAGGAAGCCGGTGTTGAGGTGACGTATGCTGCAAGTGCCGTTGTCGTTGGCTTCGAGACGCATCAAGGTTGTGCCGAAGTATTTGTTGGGGTCTTCAAACGTGGCACTCCTGTTTTGATATCCCCCCGCATCATAGGCATCCACACTCATACAAGTGCCGGGAGTTGCAGCCGAGCCGATACGCACCACCTTATCGAAAAGCAGCCCGTAAGGGTATGCGGCAATTGACTTGCCGTCAGCATCAAGAAGCACACCCTCATCACCGTTGGCATATGTGTCGCTTCCATCTTCCACCGTAATTGATTTCAAGCCGGAGCAGCCTGCAAACGGCATACAGGCATCTGAGATTGACAAACTCTCATTTACCCCTTTCGGCAGACCGTAACAGAGTGTAGAGACCGAGAATGCGTCGGGACGGCAGCTTACCGTATCCACCTTGCCGTCGGCATATTTCACCGACACCATCAGAAAACCGTAATGCGGATTGTAATATAGCCCCACCTTGCAACCCTCACCTACTGCGTGGTCAAACTTTGTGCCCGACACCGAAGTGCCATCCTTAACGGTGATGGTCTGCGTGCCATCTTCATTATTCTCCATAAAAATCTGAAAACCTCCGGCATATTCGTTTTGCTCAAAAGGGAGCGAACCTGAGGCGAGCAGACAACTGCCATATTGATTGGCAGCAGAGCCGTCGGTGGTTACATCGAGTACGACTTGCACAGGCTGCGCGTTGAGATTGTAATCAAGATTTATCAGGCCTATGCTCTTCTTACCATCGGTGGGATTGACGGCAGTATATGGCTCCCCCTCCCCCACCAGGTCTCTCGCATCTGCCAGTTTGGCGCGGAGTGTTGTCATGGAGGCCGGCAGATTGATCGATGTCAATGAGTGGTTGTAGGCGAATGCCGAAGGGAGGGCACCGACAACATTATGGCCGATCAGTTTAGTGAGGTCGAGCGAGCCGGAGCCGGAGGCTTTGGTTATGATAATGTCAGATTTTAATCCACCCGGGGACTGACGGTACTCCAGATTCCAACCGTCACACATCAGCGTGTCAGCGTGTGCCTTAATCGCACATGTAGCAATAAGACAAAGCAACATGAATCCTATTTTATTGACGTATATGTTTTTCATAATGGTAAAATTTCGTTAAACTTTCTTATTGTGAGAACATTTTGGAGGTGATAAAGGTTTTGCATGTTCTTATAATGCCGAAAAGTTTTTACCTCGTTTTTTACTTCGTAACGACAAACCAAAATCATTTCAGATTGGTTTTAATATAAATCTTGGTTTTAATATAAATCATTGTGGTTCCACTTATGAAAAACACACTTTTTATTACATTCATATTGCTGCTGTTCACCGGCGCCAATTCGGCCTTGGGGCAAAGTCTTGATGCGCCGGCATCATCAGGCACGACGCCACGCGACTCCCTGCCTGAAAGCTGGCAGCTCAACCCGGCTTATCTACAGACCACGCCCAATTGCGACAAATGGTGGGAACTGTTCAAAGACCCATGTCTCGAACGGCTGATAAGCATGGCCGTGCAAAATAATTATGACGTATCGGCGGCACAGCACCGCATAGAGGCAGCAAGGCAGATGAGCCGTGCCGACAAGGCAGGATATTACCCTACGCTCGGAGTGAGCGCCGGATGGAGCCAAGAGCAGACCTCGTGCGATATGCAGCGTGCCAAGGGGCACGCGCAGACCATGAGCTATTTCAACCTCGGGCTTACGATGAACTGGGAAATAGATGTGTTCGGACGCATACGCGCGAAGCTGAAGGGCGACAAGGCTAACCTTAAGGTTACGGAGGCTGAATATGACGCCACGCTCGTGTCGCTATGCTCCAATCTCGCCAAGGCTTATTTCAATCTGCGCATGGCCCAGGCGCAGAAGCAGGTGGTTGATGCAAATATCGAGGTGGCCGAGAAGCTTCAGCATCTCGCACAGACACGCTTCGACGTGGGGCTGGTGCCGGGAGTGGATCCGGTGCAAGCACGCATGGTGGTGACAAGCACACGCTCATCGCTCCCCACACTTAAGGCTGAGATCGCCACTTCAATCAATCAGATTGCGACTCTTGTGGGTGAATATCCCGACAAGCTCTCTGAACTCCTGTCACCCTATCCTCTCCCGGAGGCTCCCGGCATGGTGTGCGCTTCATCTCCGGAATCTCTTTTGCACCGCCGTCCCGACATTGTGCAGGCTGAGCAGCAGCTCGCTTATCTCGCGGCACAGGTGGGTATCGCCAAAAAAGATTTTCTGCCGGTTCTCTCCGTATCGGCAGGTATCGGCACCGAGGCTCACAACCTGAAGGACTTGTTTGGCAGCGGGTCGTTATATTATCAGATTATGCCCACGCTCTCCTGGACCATTTTCGACGGGATGGCTCGTAATGCACGTGTGGCTGAGGCCAAGGCTTCGATGCTTGCAGAGATTGACACTTACAATATGACAGTCATGACCGCAGTGCAGGAGGTCAACAATGCCATGGCGCAGTGGGAAGCTGCCAACGAACAGCTTATATACGACCGCATGCTGCTCAAGGATGCACGCCGCGAACTGGAACTCCAGACCGACCGCTACAAGCAGGGGCTTTGCGACTTCAGCGACGTGGCCAACGCACAGACCTCCACACTGCAATATGAAAACCGCACCATAGAGTCGCAAGCTTCGCAGCTCGCCGCCCTCGTGAGCATATATACAGCCCTCGGCGGAGGCTGGTAATTTAGTTGATAGTTGATAGTTGATAGTTGCTATGAAAAATACATATTTACTTTATTTGGGTATCGTTGTCTTTTTGGTTGGCGGTTGCCACCGCAAGAGCGATAAGGATATGGCCGGCGGCACGCCCCCGGTCAATGTTGCCACGGTCACCACCGACTCGGTGGTGCTCCATAAGGATTATCCCGGCACTCTCACTGCCTCGCAACGGGTAGATGTGGTGGGGGAAGTGTCGGGCCGTCTCCTCTCGAAGAATTATCAGTCGGGGGCGTTTGTGCAGAAGGGTCAGGTGCTTTTCACCATCGAGTCTACCAAATATCGCGACGCGCTGACCCAGGCGCAGGCTTCGCTCGCCACGGCCAAGGGTCAACGCGATTTCTACTCCACCCAGAGCGCGGCCATGGAGAAGGCTTATAACGAACAAGCCGTCTCTAAGATGGAACTTTTGCAATCGCAGACCTCGCTGCGCACTGCCGAAGCCTCGATACGCAATGCACAGGCTGCAATAGAGTCGGCTCAGACGATGCTCGCCAAGTGCACGGTGCGCGCCCCGATTTCGGGCTACATCACCGACAGCGAAATGTCGGTGGGCAACTACGTAAATGGCGAGGGGAACCCGCAGGTGCTCGCCACCATTTACGACAATTCCTCACTGAATGCTGTCTTCTCGATAGAGGATGACCAGTACCGCAAACTGCTCGGCAATGCCGAAACCGACACCAAGGGTGGCCAAGCCCCCCTCTACAGGTCGATGCCGCTGAAATTCGCTACACCCCCCACGCACTCATATGCAGCCGACCTCTACTATGTGGCGCCGACCGTGAGCAACACCACCGGCACATTGCAGCTGCAAGGCAAGGTGAAGAACATCGACAACGAACTGCGCGACGGCATGTATGTGACGATCTCCTTGCCTTACGGCACAGACCCGCACGCCATGATAGTGAAAGATGCCGCACTGAGCACTGACCAGCTCGGCAAGTACCTGTATGTGGTAAACGACTCCGACAAGATAGTCTACACACCTGTGACCACAGGGCCGCTATATCAAGACTCGCTCCGGGTGATAACCAAGGGAGTGAAGCCCGGCCAGAAGTATGTAACCGAAGCCCTGCTGACGGTCAGAAACGGCATGAAAGTAAAGCCGGTAATAAAGAAACGAAGTCCTTAAAGTCCTTAAAGTCCTTAAAGTCCTTAAAGACGCTAAAGACCTTAAAGTCCCTAAAGTCCTTAAAGCCCCTACTAAAAAGCAAAAAAGATGTTCTCAAGATTCTTCATAAACAGGCCGATATTCGCCACAGTGCTGGCGATATTGATGGTGATAGCGGGTGCGCTGACAGTTTTCACCCTGCCGATAGCGCAATATCCCGACATCACGCCCCCTACCGTAAGTGTGTCGGCGAGTTATCCGGGAGCTAATGCCGCCACCGTGGCGCAGGCTGTAGGCGTGCCCATAGAGGCGCAGGTCAATGGTGTGGAGGGGATGCTCTATATGAGCTCCACCAGCGCCGACGGCTCGTACAACCTCACCATCACCTTTGAGAACGGCACCGACATAGACCAGGCCGCCATCAACGTGCAGAACCGCATGAGCGACGTGACCGGCACACTCCCTACGGCGGTGACACAGCAGGGCATCAACGTGCGGAAACAGTCGTCAAACCAGGTGCTTTTCTGCACCCTCGAAAGTGACGACCCAGAGCGTTATGACGCGCTCTACCTCTCCAACTATGCGCAGCTTCACTTAGTGGACCCGCTGAGCCGCGTGGATGGCGTCGGCGGCGTGGGGGCGTTCGGCGCGGGTGAATACAGCATGCGCATATGGCTCAATCCAGAGCTTCTCCGCGCACGCGGCATCACACCGGCCGAGGTGGCGGCTGCCATAGGCGCGCAGAATATGCAGGTGTCGGCAGGCTCGGTGGGTACGCCCCCGGGCAATTCCGACACTGAGTTTACTTACACGCTCACCACACAGGGGCAGCTTCAGAGCGCTGAGGAGTTTGGCAATATAATCTTGCGGAGCGACAAGACTGGCACACTGCGTCTCAAGGATGTGGCCCGCGTGGAACTCGGCAGCTCAAGTTATGGTCAGCAGGCCAAGGTGAACGGCCGGGAGGTAGGCCTGTTGGGAGTGCAGCAGCTCCCGGGCGCCAACGCCATCGACGTGGCCGACGGTTGCATCGCGGAACTGGACCGTCTGAGCCAATACTTCCCCGAAGGTGTGCATTACCGCGTAATCATGAACGCCACCGACTACGTGCGTGAGTCGCTGACCGACTTGGCCACGACTTTCCTGCTCACCACGCTCATAGTTATGATCGTGATTCTCTTCTTCTTGCAGAATTGGCGTGCGGTGGTGATTCCGATGATAACGATACCGGTGTCGCTCATAGCCACATTCGCGGTGATGAAGGTGATGGGGTTCTCGCTCAATACGCTGACGCTCTTCGGCCTTGTGCTTGCCATAGCCATTGTGGTCGACGACGCCATCGTGGTGGTGGAAGACTGTTCGCGACTTGTGGACCAAGGTGTGCTGACGCCCAAGCAGGCTGCGGTCAAGGCCATGCAAGAACTCACCGGGCCGGTGGTCGGTGAGGTGTTGGTGCTGATGGCGGTGTTCATACCCACGGCGTTTGTGTCGGGCATAACGGGGCAGCTCTACAAGCAGTTTGCCCTCACCATAGCCGTCTCCACGGCCTTTTCAGGCTTCAATGCGCTTACGCTCACCCCGGCTCTCTGCGCACTCTTCCTCAAGAAGCGTGACCCCAACCGCAAGGTGAACATACTGTATCGCGGTTTCAACTTCGCATGGGCCAAGACCGAGCATGTTTACGACAAGGTAATCAGCGTGTTGCTAAAACGTTCGGGTCTCACTTTGGGCATATACTCGGTGGTGGCCGCCCTGGCGCTGATATGGTTTGTCAACAGGCCGTCGAGCTACCTGCCTGAGGAGGATATGGGCTACTTTATGGCCAACATACAGCTACCCACCGGCGCGTCGCTGACGCGCACCGAGAAGGTGGTGGATGCCGTAGTGGCCGACATCAACAAGGAGGTGCCTGAGGTGCAGTATGCCATGAGCGTGGCCGGGGCCTCGATGATGGGTGGCGGCAACGGCGGCAATGAGGCTTCGTTCTTCCTGATGCTCGTGCCTTGGAAGGAGCGTAAGCATAGCGACATCAATGAGATTATGGCGAAAGTGCAGGCGATAGCCGCAAGGCAGCAGGAGGCGGTGACATTCTGCATCAACCCGCCCGCCATTCCCGGGTTGGGCCTCACCTCCGGGCTTCAGATGCAGCTGCTCGACATCAATAGCCTCGGGGCGCAGCAGATGCAGAAGGCTATCACCGCGCTCGAGGATGCGGCACGCAAGGACCCGCGGTTGGCCTCGCTGACTTCGTTTTATCAGGGCACTGTGCCGCAATATCAGATAAATGTGGACCGCAACCGCGCAGAGATGCTCGGCGTGAATGTGGAGGATATTTATGGAGTGTTGGCTCGCACTATGGGTTCGAGTTATGTCAACGACTTCGTGGATTTCCAGCGCACATTCCAGGTGACTATGCAGGCCGACGGCGCGTCGCGTGCCAACCCCGATGATGTGCTCCGCCTCTCAGTGATGAATGCGGAGGGCAAGATGGTGCCATTCTCGGCGTTCGCCACGATGCAGGAGGTGATGGGCGAGCCGCAGGTGGACCGTTACAATATGTATCAGACAGCCTCAGTGACCGGCACACCGGCCCGTGGTGTCAGTTCGTCGGAGGGTATCGGGGCCATGGAGGAACTGCTTACAAGCACCTTGGGCACCAACTATGCGTATGCCTGGACCGGCATGGCCTACCAGGAGACCCAGTCGGGCACCACGATTTCGGTGGTGTTTATATTCGCAATCATCATGACTCTGCTTGTGCTTGCGGCTCAATATGAGAGCTGGAGCGACCCGATAGCTGTGGTGCTGGCTATGCCTATCGCAGTGCTCGGCACATTGCTCGGCACTATGTTTATGGGCGAGAGCATAAATGTCTACACTCAGATCGGCTTGATACTGGTGCTCGGCATGTCGGCCAAGAATGCCATCCTGATTGTGGAGTATGCCATGGACTTCCGCAAGTCGGGCAAGGATATTCTGCAGTCGGCTCATGATGCGGGGGTGATACGATTCCGCCCCATCATGATGACTGCGCTTGCCTTTATCTTCGGAGTGTTGCCGTTGCTCTTCAGCAGCGGGGCCGGTGCCAATTCGCGCATCGACTTGGGCACGGCCGTAGTGTTCGGCATGGTGGTCAATGCGCTTATCGGCACCACTTGCGTGCCGGCGTTCTGGGTGGTGCTTCAGCGGCTTTCGGAGCGGCTGAACAGCCACAAACCGGAGTCTGACGGCACGTCCGGTCAGTCGCGCGGTGCGAGTTCCACGCCGGCTCCCAATAGTGTCTCACCCTCGGCGGCATCTGACAGCGCAAGCTCTATCTGATTGCCGTCGCTCTGGGTCAGCACCTTGACTGTCTCGCCATATCTCCCCTCGCGCATGAACGCGAGGTCGAGGCGGCGCACCATGTTATTGTCCATCTCCTCGAGACTGAAGGAGTTGATGAGGAGCTGCACATAGCGCACGGTGTTGACGTGGCGGTAGAAGTCGAGGTCGCAATATTTGAACGTGTATTCGCGCGGCGGCTCAGTCGGGGCAGTCACGGCGTGGCGTCCCGGCTTGGCTATCGGCACTTTCTCTCCGCATATCATATCGGGTGCGAGGTGCAGGTGCGATAGGCCGGCGTTCTCGCGGGTCACATAGTTGAGCACCATCCAGACTGAGGAGGCATAGCCCAGGGCATTGCCTGCTGCGTCGCGGATTGCGAAGTTACGTGTGGAGAAGTGTCGGTTCCATCCCTCCACCCATGTGCTTATGGAGTAGGTTTCGTTGACCTTTGGGTATCTCGACATCTCAATGGCAAGGCGCGACAGCACCCATCCGCAGCCGAGCGCCTGCATCGACGGGTTGCCGATGCCGAGCGAATTGGCGTGGGCTGTCGCCACGTCGATGATGCGCGATGTGAGCAGAGGTATGCTCATCTCCCCCTCGGCATTGACCTCGCCGGCCGAGAGGAAGAATCTCTCTTCAAATATATTTTCCATTACACGGAACAATAGAGCCTATATAGACGGTTAAACTGACTATTGACGTCGGTGGTGCCACTCCTCCCCCCACGCGCGATGCAACGTCGCGAAGCCTCCGGGAGGGAGGAGCCTCCGGCGACGACAATAACTGATATAACATTAACTCCTTATAAGTTATAAGTAAGAACTTAAAAAATTTTTGGAACGCGGAACGCGCCTTTGGCGCATCATGGCGCGGAACTTGCGCGGAACTTTCTTTTTTTAATTATTTGTGAACGCAGGCGGACATTCGGGCTTCGCCCTCTTTGTGTCGCGGAACGCAAGCGGAACATCGACTCAGCAAGTGCTGGTTTTTGGTTGCGATAAACTCTCAGGATTCCGCTTGCGTTCCGCGAAGCTATGAGGGCTATGCCCAAAAGCTTGCTTGCGTTCAAAAATAATTAAAAAAAGAAAGTTCCGCGAAAGTTCCGCGTTAAATATGCGCCATAGGCGCGTTCCGCGTTCCAATAAGTTTCAAGTTCCCACGAAGTAACGATCAAGGAAGCATGAAAGACCAAGCAAGGTGTCCCAAGTTATTTTTTAATGCTTCCTAAACCTAAATTAGTGAGATTACTCCTTATTGGAGATATTGGAGTAGGTTTGCCGGGGCTTCCTCTTTTGCCTGAGAGGCAGATATGGGGAGCTTTCGGAATTCGGTAACTGTAGCGCCGGGTATTATCGCCTTCTTGATTTCATCGGGGGTTGGGGCGGTCTTCATGGCGCGATATTCGGCGAAAGTCCACTTTGTGAACACTGAGTTCGGACCGAGCCCTTGGCGGTTAAGATACCAGCCATCGCCGATAGCCGTTGGCACGGACTCTGCCGAGAGGTCGGTAGGGGCGGGATAATATGTAAGATTGCCACGGTCGTCGAGGGTCACGGCCACACGGTCGGCATAGTCACCGCTCATCTTGAATGCGGTAGCTTTGAGCACCATGCCGAGAGGCTGGCTGTCGAGCACACTCACCACCGGCACAGTCTCTCCCTGAACATCTGAATTGGAGACACCATTAACATTAGACTTCGGGCTGCACCCGGCCATCAGCATCGCCGCAGCGACACAACCAACATATTTCTTCATAAAAGCAAATTTTTCTGCAAATATAATGAAAAAAACGGAATCCGCGCACACGGATTCAATTCGTGACGTCGGCAGTGCCTCCTTGCCCCCAGTGCGCTATGCAGTCTGGCCAGCCGGCACGAAGCCTCCAGGAGAGAGGAGCCTCCGGCAACAATCACAAAGAACTACATTGCATCGCGCACCGGGGGAAAGGAGG
>CAJTYC010000044.1 GCA_910584185.1 uncultured Muribaculaceae bacterium | reverse complement strand
CCCAAAGGGGTCAGTCCCGCGTGCCCGAAGGGGTCAAACACACGCGCCTTTTCCAATGTACAAACTTTTGCGCAAACACGGCGAAACCAAAGGAAACCCGATGAAACGCTTTGAAACACTTTTGCGTCGTTTTTTTTGACATGATGCGGCGAAACCACGACCAAGGACAAAAGAGAGAAAGCCTTGCAAATCTATTTCGTTGATTTGCAAGGCTTTCGGGAGTGGTGCCACCAGGAATCGAACCGGGGACACAAGGATTTTCAGTCCTTTGCTCTACCAACTGAGCTATGGCACCTACTTTGTTTTTACTTTGGAGAAACTTCTTGCTTCGCCTCCCTTTTGGTCGGCTGGGCTTTGTTGTTTCCCTTTTGCGAGTGCAAAGTTATAACTTTTTTTTGAATCTGCCAAATTTTTCGTGAAGTTTTTTAACTTTATTTCCTTATTTTGCGATTCAACATCTACATTCAGACTTACTCAATATATCCATATTGCTGATTATAAATATGTTTACATATTGGAGGGTCAGTCGTCCTCGAGGCCGGCTTCGTCGGGCTCGGTGGTGCCTACCGGGAGGGTTTTCACGTTGCGGTCGGGCATCGAGCTGCCTCTCGGCGCTTCGGCGGCTCCTGCCGTCCTTGATGATATGGCTTGCGGGTCCTCCTCTTCCGCCATCTTCTCGAGGCGCGCACCGCCCACTTTCTTTACTGTGGGATTGCCGTAATAGTAAATCTTCGTTGTGCCTATGCCTCTGACATCGAGATTATCGAGCGGACGGCATCCTATGCTGCCTGTGCCCATCACCGAGCATTTCACATCGTCGGCCACCAGTTCGTCGGCCTGAATCAGCCCTGAGCCGGTGAGCGAGAACTTGGCTTTCGTACATTTGCCGCGTGCCACGATAGAACCATTACCGGTTACTATATTGGCGCTGAACTCTGTGGAGTTTATACCCGAACACACTATCTTGCCATTGCCCGTGAGCTTTGCCGAGAAAGTCGGCGTGGCCGACAACATCTCCACATCCACCGTGCCCGTGCCCTCATAATTGACCGACAGCAAATAGTCGGAATACATATAGAGTGTAGGGAGTTTGCCGTAATCCTCATCAGTCATCTTGTCGAGTATGATGAGCTTCCCTTTATTGCACGACACATCGAGCTTATTGCTGAAATCGCGTGGCGACTCATAACGTATATAACCCGTGGAATCCGGCACATTGCGATACACTATATCCACATCGGCCCGGACCACAATCCTGTCGAACGGTCCCGGCTCATACTCATACACGTCGGCCATTGCCGGAATCACGAAAGCGATAAACGCCATAATGGGAGCAAAATATTTCTTCATAACATTAATTCTATTATTCACCTTGCAAATTTAGCAAAATAATTGCACAATGCAACATTTGGTCGCAAAACTTCAACAAAACTTCAAGCCTGCGCCACCCTCGCCATGCACTCGTCGAGCACGCTCTCGAGCTCGTCGAGCTTGTCGGCACGCAGCATCTTGATTCTTGTCTCCCTAAAATTCGGAATACCCTTGAACAGCGGTGAAGCAGCCAGATGCCTTCTTATGTGCAATATGCCGCGATACTCATCTATACGGTCCACGCTCTCGCGAATCTGACGGCGCAGCAGCGCGAACTTCTCCTCCACCGATATAGGCGCATATGAACCTGTATCAATCATCTCACGGACCTCCTTGAAAATCCAAGGGGCGCCAAACGATGCACGGCCTATCATCACACCATCCACACCGAAGTTGCAGAACGCATCGCGAGCCTGCTCAGGCGTGCATATGTCGCCGTTGCCGATAATCGGTATCTCCATGCGCGGGTCTTCCTTAAGAGCCTTTATGAGCGTCCAATCCGCTTGGCCGGTATACATCTGCGAGCGCGTGCGCCCATGCACAGTCAGAGCCTTTATGCCACAATCCTGAAGCATCGGGCCGAGATCGGTTATTATCTTATTCTCACAGTCCCAGCCGAGGCGAGTCTTCACCGTGACAGGAAGGTCAACTGCCTGCACCACACTGCGCGTTATGTCGAGCATCTTCGGTATGTCGCGCAGCATACCGGCACCGGCCCCCTTGCCCGCCACCTTCTTCACCGGGCACCCGAAATTGATGTCGATGATATCCGGACGTGCCCTCTCTACTATCTTGGCAGCCTCTACCATAGACTCCGCGTCGCGGCCATATATCTGGATTGCCACCGGACGCTCGCGGTCGTCGATTGTCAGTTTGCGCACTGTCGAGGCGATATCGCGCACCAGCGCCTCCGCCGACACAAATTCGGTGTAAACCATCGAAGCGCCCATCTCGCGGCACATCAAGCGGAACGACGGGTCGGTGACATCCTCCATCGGGGCGAGCATCACCGGACGATACCCAAGGTCAATATCTGCTATTTTCATTTTATCACAAGTTTTGAGAAACCGGCATCGGCAACCTTACGCGCCACCTCGAGCACATCATGCGGAGCAAGGGCCTGAAGCTTGCGGGCGGTATCGGCATTATCGAGGAGCCGACCATGGCGGAGCAAAGACTTGGCCATGGTCATGGCCACACTCTCACGATTGTCAGAGCCGACGAGCAACTGACCACAAATCTGGCGCTTGCAACGCTCGAACGCCTTATCGGTCATCAGCTTATCGGCCAGCCTCTCAACCTCCTGCACCACGAGTTTCGCGCACTTGTCCACACGCTCCGGCTCAGTGCCGAAATAAATCTGGAAAATGCCGCAATCCGAATATAGCGCAAGACTCGACTCCACGGTATAAACGAGTCCGCGCCGTTCGCGCAGCACACTGTTGAGACGAGAGTTCATCGCCGGACCTCCGAGCATATTGCAAAGAAGATACCAGGCGAAACGGTCATCCGAATCCTGAGCACAAGCCGGAGCACCCATCACCACATTTGCCTGCGAATTGCCGCGGTCGCGCACCTCATCGAAGAGAGGCTGCGGAGTTGGGGTCACCCGGCACCGCTCCACCTCACGGCGCGACAAACCGGCGAAGCAACGCTCCATGACACGCATAGACTTCCGTGGGTCCTGCGGCGAGAGCATATAGGCCACCATATTGCCCGGCGTGAAATTACGCTCAAGGAAGCCCCTCGCGTCCTCGCCGGTCAATCCGGCAAGCGTGTCATGATAACCTAAAATATTGTGTGCCAATTCATTACCCTTGAAGAAGAGTTCATCAAACTCATCATAAACGGCAAACGAGGCATTGTCGCGATAACTGTTGATTTCCTCATCCACCACTCCCCTCTCGCGGCTGACCTCATCCTCAGGGAAATGCGCATTTTCCACAAGGTCCGCCATAAGTTCGGCGGCGCGTGACTCATAGCCCACCGGCGCCGTGGTATAGAGCATAATCTCCTCCTTGGTGGTGTATGCATTCAGTTCGCCGCCCACAAGCTCCATGCGGTTTGACACCTGCGAGGCAGTGCGTCGCGGAGTGCCCTTAAAGATGGTATGCTCCACAAAGTGAGCGAGACCATCCTTGCCCACCGGGTCTTCACGACTGCCTGAAGCGGTCAGCACACCGGCATAAGTCACATGGCCGTCACTGCGGCCCGTCACAACCCTCATGCCATTGGGCAGAGTGTGCATCAGCGGAGCAGCCGAATCTACATCTTGAATATTCATAAAACTTCCAAATAACAGAACTGACACCACACTCAACGATGCCAATGCAAGAAAAGGGCCCTGACTCACAAGTCGAGGCCCCTTTTCATAAAATAAGCAAATGTTTTATTATTTTATGGAATTAATTCTATATTATTTGCCAAGGCTGCATCACTTGCCGAGGCGAGCCTCTTCGCGGGCTATGTAAGCTTCGACAGTGGCGCCGTTGCCGGGCTGGAACTCAGGATAATTGTCGCGGATCTGCTCGTAGCAGGCGAGAGCCTTGTCATACTTCTTCTGCTCATCATATACGTTAGCCTCCTTGATAAGCACACGCGGACAAATCTGGGGGTTCTTGTCGGCCTTCTTGATAGCCTTGTCGAAATATTCGAGGGCCTTGTCATACTTCTTGAGGTTGACATAGCAGTCGCCCACAAGCGCGAGGGTGTTGGCGTCGAGCACCGGCTCGCCAGTCATGCCATCCTCCAGATACTTAGCAGCCTCCTGATACTTGCCCTGCTCATAGAGAGCCTGGCCGGCGCTGAGCGAAGCGAGGTCGCCGGCTCCTGTGCCGCTATACTTATCGGCCACCTTCTTATATTCGGCCACGGCAATCGAGTCATTGCCCATAGCCTTTATCTCCACATCGTTATATGCCTCATAAGCCTTGTTGACCTGTGGGTTGCGGAAAAGGAACAAATAGCACATCACCAGTGCGGCAGCCACAACGATAGCCACCACCACCCATAAAATCACATTCTTGTTCTCAGCGATTTTCTCGCTGGCGCTTCCGAGGTTGGAGTTGAGTTTGTCGAGCGTCGTCTGCTCTTCAACTTCTTGTTTGTTTGCCATATTTTCTGTTATGTTGCCGCGCTTGGCCAAGCCTCCAGAGGCAAACCGTAGCGGCTGAGTTGAGTTAATTCGGTTTCGAAATGCAAAATTAATAAAATAAATTGATTATTCAATCTTTTCAATCATTTTTTGCTATTTTACGCTTCGCATTGAATATCCGAGGCAATGTCGAGCCGATTTTGCGCAGCGACTCGGCAAAAAGGTAGTCAGAATCGCTCTTCATCGAGAGGGCCGGGGTTATAAAGGGCTTGAACGAGGGCTTGTCGGGGTCGGTAAACATTTTTATGCCCCCATTATGACACTTCACCTCGATGGTCTCAGGCATAATGCAGGGGTCTCCGTCGATGTGCCCCGGGCCGGGCAAATGCTTGATGGTAAGATGCGACACCTTCATGGTGCGAATCAGTATGTTGCGGTTCAGCCGTCCGGTGAAAAGCTCCACGGCAGCAAACGCACGCGAGAATAAGTTGCCCGACCTGATGAGGGTCACATCGAGCAATCCATCATGAACCGACGCATCAGGAGCAATATAGGCATTGTTGCCATACTGCGAGGCATTGCACACGGCAAGTATGAAAGCTTTGGTCTTGAAACATTTCCTATCAGTGAGCAACACATACTCCCCCGGCTTATAACCGGCATACTCCACCACCGCACTTCTTGCATAAGAAATCAGTCCTCGGCGACTAAGATGGGCGAATTCGGAGCTTACCTTGGCATCGAATCCGAGCCCGAATGTACAGAAAAAAGGTTTGCCATTGACAGTGCCATAGTCGCAGTCGGTCACAAAGCCCTTGGCTATGATATCGAGCGCACGCTTAAGGTTGATAGTGCCATACATATGGCGAGCGAGACCATTGCCCGAACCGAAAGGAAGTATGCCGAGTGCGGTCTTCGATCCGGCAAGAGCGCAGCCAATCTCATTCACAGTGCCGTCACCTCCGGCAGCTATGACGGCGAAATACCCCTTGGCAGCGGCCTCGGCAGCAAGTTCGCGGCCATGCCCGGCCCGCTCGGTATAAGCGCACTCCACCTCCAGTCCGGCCCTGGCCAACCGCTCACGCACACGCTCCTCCAGACCCTCCTTCGACAGAGTGCCCGATATCGGATTAATTATGAGCAATATCTTGCGTGACATAACTTGTGGAATCATCTCTTATGAATTAATAACGCAAAAACAACACCAAATGTGCGTGAATCTCTATCAGTACACATCAAAAACTTATAGGTCGCGCACAAAGTATACGTGCATTTTTTATGTGATTTAATTTTGGTCGAGATTCAGAATTCGTGAAGAGGGAACGTGGTGGACCCCACTTGACTGAAGACCGAATCTGAAGGTCGGCAAAAGTAAGTTGCAGAAAATGCACGCATACTTTGTGCGCTACCTATAAACATTAATGACTTCCAAACACCTTGCCACGTATAATAAGGTCAGACATGCGCCATTTTTCTTTATCTTCCTTGACTTGCATGGGGGTCAATTCGCCCACCGGAGTGCCGTCACGATACACAGCACCACTCGCCATGCCACGCGAAGCGCTCTGTCCGAGTCCACGCCATTCATAAGCGAGTCCCATCTCATCGAGCAATGTAGGATAGATATCCATTTGCCCCATCACCTTATCGGCATAATGCTGTTTCAACTGCGAATTAATCACCACGAGGGGGATGAACCGATCAGTCACTTCTTCAGTTTCTCTTCCGTCAAACTGATTCTTGCCCACCGAGTCATGATCGCCGGTAATCACCAATGTGCAGTTGTCGAGCATACCCTTTGCCTTAAGCTGGGCCACAAAATCTCCTATGCACTTATCTACATAATGCGTGATAATCAGATTATTTTTCACTTGATGAGATGCGGCCTTATAATTAGGGAATGGATCAGGCAGGTCAGAATCCACCATATCATGACCCGACATCGTAACCAAAACTGCCATATAAGGAGATTCCATTTTCTCAAGAATCTTAATGCCTTTAGAATATAGTGCGCTATCCTGACGGGGAGGTTCCACACCCTCGGCAAGTTGGTCGAAAACATTATCATAACCATACCCTATGCTTGCGGCATGCTGGTTCCAATATGCCCTATTGTCACACAGAATCAGCGAAGACGCATACCCCTTCTCCTTAAGAGCCTTGGGCAAAGATGGATAATCATTTGTGCCGAACAAACTTGCCGAGGCCCCGATTTGTATCGGAAGAAGACCAGTGTTTAGAAGCAATTGCGCATCAGACGACCTGCCGCCATTAACCTGCGGAACCACTTTGGAGAAATATGCTGTGGAATCTTCCGCAATGATTTTGTTAAGGCATGGGGTCACTTCCACTCCATCTACCTTAAGCCCAATTGGCCACGATTGAAGTGATTCTACGAGCAATACGATGAGATTTCTTCCACCGTTCACATTAGCAAACGGCATGACCTTTCGCGATTCATCGGCAACCTTTGCACTATATTGCTTAGCTTCTGCAATTTCTGCTTTCGACAGTCCTGTCGAATATCGCAGTTGATATATCACATAATTTGTAAAGCCCAATTGGCGATATGCCCTCAGAGTCTCGTTCTTGTACAAACCGAACGGATGTGCATATGCATTCTCATCATGCACGAGATAAGATGGCAATATTATACATTCCACTACCGCAATAGCCAATACTGCATCGCGTAAATTACATCTCCATCCGGGGCGTATAAGACAACCTTTGGCAAAAGCATAGACTATACAAAACACCAAGGGGAAAGCCACTACAAGCAGGTCGTTCCATCGCATCGAATTTATTATGCTTGGCCCCAGACCGTCAAGATTCTTGACAAGCGTATAGGAAGTCAAAGGCATAAGCGTGCCATAATTGCGCAGATACCACAACTGCGAGAGCAACAGCAAAACCACAATTGCGATGTATGGAAACAAAATGCTTTTGCGCCTCCATAAATATATCGGCAACGCTAAAATCATAGCATCGGCAAACCGCCGCAAATGAGTTGAGAAATAATCCAACCCAACCACCGGGAGTTCATAGTTCAACACAAGCAAAGAGCAATAAAATGCCAAAGCCAGCAGAAGATAGAAAGGCAACCTGCCCCCGATAATACTTTTAAACGTCTCTACAAACCAATTAGGTTTGGCAACTTCTACAGAATGCTCAGCTGAAGTTTCAACCTTCGCATCATAGTCTGAGTCATGCTTCCCCTCCTCTAATGGGGGGGTAATTGATTATTATTCAACGACATAAGTTGTAAGATACTTAATACAATATAGATTTTCGTCAGAACATGTCATATTCGATTGAGGTGACCTGGAACTCGGTGCGGCGGTTTATCTGGTCGGCTGCCTCGCGGTCGGCCTCTTCCAAGGTGTCGATATATTCGGGTGTCAGCACTGTGCCCACCTCAAACTGCGGGAATTCGCGGTTGATGCGTGGCGTCACCGTCTTCGGCACACTCTTGCCATAGCCCTTCCAAGTGAGACGGTCGGTGGCTATGCCCGCGCTCACCAGATAGTCCACCACGCTCTTGGCGCGGCGGTCGGAAAGTCCGAAGTTATATTCATCGCTACCCACACGGTCGGTGTGTGAGCCCATCTCAATCGTAACGTTGGGATTGTCCCGGAGCATCTGCGCCATCTCGTCGAGAGCCGCCTTCGACTCCGGACGCAGCGAAGCCCTATCGAAATCGTAGAAAATATTTTCCACAACCTGAGGCTTATGGATAGCCGCCAATATAAAGTCAATGCCATAATCGGCATCCTCCTCAGCATCATCGCTCTCAAACTCCTGCTTCACGTTGAGATACCCCTTTGCGCCGGCGAGCATCACATACTTCACGCCCCGCTGCAGGTTAAACTTGAATGAGCCATCGTCGCGAGCCACCTCCTTCTGATTGGACCCGTCATCTCCTACTATGCGAATCACCGCATTCGGCACCGGCTCCTCATCCTTGTCGAGCACCATGCCTGAGATAGTCACCTTTATGTCGGGCTTCACAAAACTGTATATATGGTCATAACCACGCGCGTCGCCACGGTTGGAGCTGAAGAAACCTGACTCACCCTCGCCAAATGTTATGCCGAAATCATCGCCCTGGCTATTGAGCGGCATGCCAAGGTTGTCGATGCTCCAACGGTCGCCCGTAGAGTTCAGTCTTGCGGTGAACATGTCGAGTCCGCCAAAGCCGGGATGTCCGTCGCTGGCAAAATAGAGGAGAGAATCTGTACGCACATACGGAAACATCTCATCGCCCGACGTATTGATCTGCTCACCCAAATTCTCGAGCGAGCCTACCCTATCCTTCAGGTTGATGCGCCATATATCCTTGCCGCCATAACCACCCGGCATGTCGGAAGAGAAATACAAGTAAGTGCCGTCGGGCGAAACCGCCGGATGCCCTACAGCTGATATCGTGTCGTTGGTAATCTCAAACTTCTGGGGTGCGCTCCAAGTGGCGTCACTGCGCTTTGACGTGTAAATCTCCACGCTCGTGTTGGCATCGGCGGCGCGACGCGCCATGGTGAGATACATGGTCTGGCCATCGGGCGAAAAACTTACTATGCCCTCATCGAAAGCACTGTTCAGTTCGCCGCCGGCCGGCTCCGGCTTCTGCCAGTTGCCCTTCTCATCTTTGGTGGAGAAATATATGTCATTGCGCTTCATGCCGGTGATTTCCGACTTGTCTGACATGCCGGTCAGGTCAGTCTTCTCCGGGGCAGTGGCCTTCTCATTGCTTGACGTGAAGTATAACGTATTGAACGTGTTGTCGAGATACATCGGCGCGAAATCGGCACGTCTCGAATTGAAGAGCTTCGCGTTGGCCACCTTATATCGGCTCTTGGGACTCTTCTTGGCGCGGATAGCCATCTGGCATCCGCGTATTCCCTCCTTGGCGAGCGCATCGTCGGGCGAGAACTCAAGATATTGCTTATATGCATCTATGGCCGGCTGATACTTGCCATCCATCTGCAGCGAGCGGCCGAGCAAATAATAAGCCATCGAATCGGGGAACTCATAACGCAGCGCATTTTGATAAGCGGCGGCAGCACGCGCCGCCATGTTGAGCTTGCGATAGCAAGTGCCGAGCTGGTAAGCCACCTCACCGCGCAACTCACGGTCCTGACGCGGATTGAGCTTATTGTATACCTTACGATAAGTCTGCGAAGCATTGTAATACTCGCCACGCTCAAACTGCTCATTGGCATCCTTCAGCTTCGGGGTCTTGCAACCCGACAGCACCAGCACAACCGCCACAAGCCACAATATATATTTGGATTTCAATATTTGATGAACCATCATTAACAAAAGCTAAGAGCCCGTCTCATAAAAATTTTGTCCATAGGGGTCGCAGAGTTGAGGCGATTTGCGGCGAGTGTTGTTTTTGGAGCCGCGAGCACTTTGTGGTTTAGTGCCTGACTGTAAGGCGCAACCTTTCGGTTGCAACTGAAAGTCAGGTGCTAAAAGCGGCCATCTCTGCGAGTACATGGTAATTTTCATCAATTCGGACATAGTTAATTTATTATATGTTTTCTCAATCAAATTAATGAATATTAATAGAATCAGTTAATTTGTGTTTGACCGGCTTCTTTTTGGCTGCTTTGACTCAACCCCTCTGGTCACAGCCAATAGGCTGCTCCCGACAGGATTGAGCCAACCTTCAGCTCGGCGAATACCTATGAGATAAGCCACATGAGCCAAATCAGCTCAAAAATAAGCCGCCCCTATGGGTAAAATTTTTATGAGACGGGCTCTAACGGCAGCGACAAAAAAGTTGTTTACAAATTTGCCGTTGCATCTTATAAAGAGATAACGCAACTTACTTAAATCTATTGTTGGATAGCAATTATCGCATGCAATCAGCGAGGGCGGAAAATTTTGCACGACCTACAATTTTTGCTATTTTTGCAACATGAAATTACTGATTATAGAGGATGAACGCCAAATGTCGGACGACATCGTAAGTTTCCTGAGCCGCGAAGACTACCTCTGCGAACAGGCCTTCTGCATGTCAGAAGCCATCAACAAGGTAAACAACTACGAATACGACTGCATACTTCTCGACCTTATGCTTCCTGACGGAGGGTCAGGAATGGATATACTGCACCTCGTGAAGCAGAATGCCCCGCAAACGGGCGTGATAATCATATCGGCCAAAGACTCACTCGAAGACAAGGTGAAGGGTCTGAAAATAGGTGCCGACGACTACCTGCCGAAGCCATTCCACCTGCCGGAACTTAGCATGAGGATATTCGCGCTGCTTAGACGCAAGAACTTCAATTCGGCAAACCGTCTGGACACCGGTGGCATAACAATCGACCTACTTGCACGCCGGGTATCAGTCGGCAAACAAACGCTCGACCTCACGAAGAGCGAATATGATGTGCTGTTGTTTCTGGTAGAGAACCGTCGGCGCGTTGTGTCAAAAAGCGCATTGGCCGAGCATCTGAGCGGCGACATGGCCGACATGATGGGCGACTTCAATTTCGTATACGCCCACATCAAGAATCTGAAAGCAAAACTGACCGAGGCCGGCGTGACAGACTGCATCAAGACATATTACGGCACCGGCTACAGATGGATGGCAGAGTCATGAGAAAGAACGCATTGCAGAAGAAACCGCGCACCCTGTTGTCGCGCACCTTGGGGCGCTATTTGGCATGTGTCACAGCGGTATTCCTGGTTAACGCTCCGCTGTTTTACCTTATACTTCATTATTTCTACGCAGACGCCCCGGAAGATGATATAATGGTCGGCATGACCCTGCTGCTCCTGCTCAATTTTGTGGTCATAAGCGTGTCATATTTCATTACACTTCGCTTCGCCACCCACAGCTTGTGGCATCCTTTTGACGACACCCTGCGCAAGACCGAGCGGTTCAATATCGCCAAAGATGAGGTGCCCCACTTCAATGACACAGATATAAGCGAATTCAACCGTCTCAACAGCTCGCTCGAGCAACTCATGAAGCGCGACCATGAGTCATTTCGCATACAGAAAGAGCTTACCGAAAACGCGTCGCATGAGCTTCAGACCCCCTTGGCTGTAATACGCAGCAAACTCGACCTGCTGATGCAAGAGGAAATGAATGAACGGCAGATGAATATCGTGTCAGACCTGTATAATCTCACCATGCGCATGAGCCATCTGAATCGCAACCTGCTGCTTCTCGCCAAGATTGACAATGCCCAGTACGCCATGACCGAAGAGGTTGACATCGCCACGCTGCTGGCCGACACACTGCCTATGTATGGCGCGTTGCAGAGCGACATACCGATTAAGGTGAGCGACCGCAGAAGCGCGCAAGGGCGCACCTTGAAGGCAAACACCATACTATTGGAATGTCTGTTGAAGAATCTCATCGTCAATGCGCTGCGGCACACGGCAAGCGGCGGAGACGTGACCGTGACGCTGATCGACCGGACACTGACGGTCAGCAACACCGCCTGCGGAGGGGCATTGCGCGAGGAGACACTGTTCCGACGTTTCCGTTCGGGCGAGGCGCGCCAATCGGGCACCGGGCTCGGCCTGGCCATAGTGAGAAGCATCTGCGACTTCCACAATTGGACAGTCACCTACAGTTTCGCCGAAGGCCGCCACACGTTCTGCTTAGGTTTTAGGTTTTAGGTTTTAGGTTTTAGGCTTCAGGCACCAATCCATGCCATCACCTAAAACCTAAAGCCTAAAGCCTAACATAATCTACATACCAATCGTAGAAGTTGCGTATGCCCTCCTCGATTGAGACCTTGGGCGAGTAGCCGAAGTCCTGTTGAAGGCGCGTGGTGTCTGCGTAGGTGCAATATACATCACCCGGCTGCATATCCTCCATCTTCATATCAGCCTTACGCCCGGTGACTTCCTCTATGGTGTGTATGAAGTCCATAAGCTGCACGGGCGACGAATGGCCGATGTTGTACACACGGTGAGGTACCGTCTCCTGCGACGGGTGTTCAAGCAGGAGCATCAGACCATCGGTAATATCGTCGATATATGTGAAGTCACGCTGCATGTCGCCATGGTTGAACACGTGTATCGGCTTTCCTTCGAGCACAGCACGGAGGAAAAGGAACGGGGCCATATCGGGGCGTCCGCCCGGCCCATAGACAGTGAAGAAACGGACACCCGTGGCGGGTATGCCGTAAAGTCGGCTGTAACAGCAGGCCATAAGCTCATTGCTCTTCTTTGTGGCAGCGTATAGGCTCACCGGGGAGTCTGTGCGGTCGGACTCGGCATAAGGGGTATGGTCGCTCATGCCGTATACGCTGCTCGAGCTGGCATATATAAGATGCTTCACCGGATGGTTGCGGCAACATTCGAGCACGTTGAGGAAGCCTACAACGTTGCTCTCTACATAGGAGTAAGGATTCTCTATAGAGTAACGCACACCTGCCTGGGCGGCAAGGTTTATAACAATCTCGAATGCACTGTCGGCAAAGATACGCTCCATGCCGATACGGTCTGTAAGGTCAAGTTTTATGAACGTGAAGTTACGGCTGAACGCGCTGACCACCGGCTTATTGTCGCGGATGTCACCCTGAGCAACGCCAAGGCGGTCCAGACGCCGATATTTGAGCGAAGTGTCGTAATATGAATTAATGTTGTCGATACCGATTACCTCATGACCGAGGCGCAGCAGACATTCCACAGTCGCCGCCCCGATAAATCCTGCGGCTCCCGTTACAAGTATCTTCATGACTATACTTCTTTTTTCAAGATTATAAGGTTTCGGATATAGGCCACAAGGCCGAACGACTGGCCCACGATCAGCACGGGGTCGTGGCGTATTATTCCGTAAGACACGATGGCCAGCGAACCCATAAGGTTTATTATCCAGAACCCTGTGGGAAGAGCCGATTTTCCCTCCCGGCGCGAGTAGAGCCACTGGTATATGAACCGCAATGTGAACAATATCTGACCGAGCGAGCCATATATGACAAGCCAAAGAGGTATGTCGGTGTTGCACAAGAACCGGTCAATAAACTCGGCAGCATTGCCGGCCGCGCACACCGCAGCCACAACGGGCGTAAGTATGAGCACCAAGCGGAAAATCACAGGCACGCGCTGCCACACACCCTTTATATTCAGATTCCAGAGGTATATGTAATACGATATGAACTGGCCGAGCACTATGGCGAAGTCATTGCGCAACCATCCGTATAGACAGAGCAGATACGCACCGGCGATGCTGAGAATCCAGAACACCGAGGGAGACAGCACCTTACGCGCACGTTCCGACATGGCCCATTGCACCAGGATGCGGGCAGAGAAAGAAACTTGCGCCAAAAATCCGATAGCGTATATGAGATAAGAATTATCCATGCCGACTATATCAGGCGTTTCTGAAGTTGTCGTCGCTCACTGAGTAGTTTATGTAGCGTTTCTTCATCCACCGGTAGGCAAAGCAGTCCATGAATGGCGACACGAGACGATTCCACAGGTGATATTTAGACACTCCGGCCGTGCGCGGGAAGTGACGCACCGGCACCTGCTTCACGCGCCCCTCCTGAAGTTGTATGAGCGCCGGGAGGAAGCGGTGCATACCGGTGAAGAAAGGTATGCGGCGGGCATAGTCGGTGTGCATCACCTTGAGAGGGCATCCGGTGTCCTGCACGCCGTCATGAGTCATCATGCGGCGGAATCCGTTTGCTATCTTCGACTGGAGTTTCTTGAAGCCGGTGTCCTTGCGGTTTGCGCGGATACCCATCACGAGTTCATAGTTCTCAATGTCGGCGAGAAGAAGGTTGAAATCTTCAGGGGCCGTCTGCAGATCCGCATCCATATATCCCACATATGGAGATTCCACCATATCGATTCCCGCCTTCATGGCCGCGCTCAGGCCACCGTTGCGGCCGAGGTTGAGATAGAAGAAATCGGTATGCCGGCGGCATATCTCGCGTATACGCTCCAAGCTGGAGTCGGTGGAGCCATCATTGACAAAGAGCACGCATGTGGCCACACGCGCCTGCGGCAGAAAGACACTTAGCCGTGACTCAAGGGCATCGATGTTGTCCTCTTCGTTATAGACTGGCACTATTACTGTGAGTTGATAAAGTGAGGTCTTGTTCATTGTTCTGTGATTATTGTTTACCGAGGCTGACCACCGCGTAGTCGCCCACCACGGTGTCGCACTGTGCGTTATCGAGATCCTTGAGGAGTTTTTTCTTGGTTATCAGCACAGCGCCGCGCGTCAGCTGCGGTGTCGGGATGCTCTCATTGGGAATTATCTGCACGTCGCGGCCCAGGTATACATCCATGCTGGCGGAGCGTCTCACGCGCCATGTGCATACATCTGCGGTGCCATGCAGTTGCGCCGCAGTCTTCGCGGCTTGGCTTATCTCGCCATAACCTATGTAGGCGTTGAGCTGCGGCACAGCCCAGCCTCCCATGAATATCGCGAGCAGCATACCTGCGGCAAACACACGGAGCGAGAGGTCCACACGGTCTTCCCTGCCTACGCGGCAATATAGGATGCAGAGCACCATGATGCCGGTGACGCTCATCAAAGCCGAGGCGATGATGAGCCACCAGTTAAATAGCCATGCGGTCTTGGGCTGCGATGCTACAACAAGCATGGCAGGGAGCGACAGCGCGAGCACACCGGCCGGGAAAGCGACTGTGGCACGCAGCAGCCGCGTAGAGCCTACCTTTGCCAAGTACATCACCGTTGCGAAAGCGAGAAAAGGGAATATGGGCACAAGATATACCGCCAGCTTCGAGCTTGAACAAGACAGCATTACAAATGTAGTGATGCCTACTGTCAGGAAGAAGCACATCATGCTGCCCCGTTTGAAGCGCGGCATAAACATTCCGCCAATGGCTGCGGCCACAAGCAGCGACCATGGGGCCATGCTATACCAGAATGTAATCAAGTAGTAATAGAACGGCTTCACATGTTCGGAGGCATTTACGGCACGGTCTATAGTCTGGTGGAAAAGCAGATTGTCGAGATACGCGTAACCACCCTCGGCATAAACGGCGCCAAACCACAGGCCGCAAAGTGCAAGCAGGGGTATCCAGGTGCGCCAGCCCCAGTAACGGAAGAAGTCCCGTATCCTACCGGAAATCAAGAGGTAGACCGTGGTCGTCAGAAGCGGCATGAGTATACCCACCGGGCCTTTGGAGAAGACCGCCATGAACACCCACACGGGAAACAGCCATCGTTCGGCACGGTTATTGGACATGTCGGTATACATACGCCAGAACGACCTGAGCGCCAAGACTATGAACAAGGTCATGAGCATGTCCATGCGGAGTGTGACAGCGAGACCGAGGAAAAGGCCACCCGTAAGAAGCACGATCGAGCCGGAAAGGCGCGATTGCGGTTTGAGTTCGTTGCGGGTCCAACGGTCCATGACCTCAGCTGTGAGCAATGCCGGAATCAGAGAGAAGAGCGACAGCAACCACATGAGGTGCTTGCCTAACAACACCCGGCAAAGCATCACAATCCAAAGATACAGAGGGGGCTTGTCGGCATATGGGATGCCCTGGTTGGCGAACGTGAAGAAATGGTGCGAGCCGAGAGCCTCATCAGCGATGCTGAGATAGCGCAGCTCGTTGGACGGTGTAAAATCACGGAATACAAGCACCGGCAGCAAGGCGATGCAGATTCCGGCATACAAAAGATATCTCGATTTGTTTGTTGTCATCGACGTCGGTTAGTACAGAATTTCCGACTACAGGCCGGAACTCCATTAAATACACATAAAATACGCCGCCAAGAAGGAAGCGGTGATATATCGCGCCAAAAATACAAAAAGATTTTGTATGAAATTAGAATCTCACAGTCCGGACCCATGAAATTGCAATCAAGTCCCGCCCCGGCTACCTTTTTTTTGCGAAAAGAGAGACGCGCTCATGATGTGCGCGTCCCTCTTAAAATTTGTAATTACCTCTGCTGGTCAGGCGTAGGAGTGCATGCCTCCGAGGAAGAAGTTGACGCCGCAATAGGTCATCAGTACGCATATGAAGGCCAGGGCGAGGTATATGTTCATGGACCTTGGTGAGCGGAGGAATGGTATGAAGCATCGGTGCAACGGCACACTGTAGACAAGCATGGTGATTAACGCCCATGTCTCCTTGGGATCCCATCCCCAATACCGCCCCCATGACATATTGGCCCATATCGCACCTACGAATATTCCACAGGCGAGCAGAAGCACCGCCGGTTCAAGAAGCCTTAGCGAGGCTGCACTGCACTTCGCTGCCGCTTCCCCACGCATTGCAATCCCCTACACTGAGTTGACAAACATAATCGCCGTCAGGCAATAAGCAGCCATGATGATGAGCACATGGACGCTTAGAAGCGGTGAACTGAGAACCAGCATTAGCGGAGATATGGAGTTACCGCCTCCCATGGTGCAGACCATAAGCGCCAAACCGCTCACAAGCATACAAACAGCAGCCGAACGCATATCAGGAACCTGTCTAAACGACACGCAAACAGCGCCCAAGGCAGCCATCCAAGCCATCGCCTGCATAGTCTCGAAACCGTTGGCAAGCGGAAAATGACCGGTGAGATACCACCTCAGCCCGACCAAGACCGACAACCAAAGCCAAAGCATCATAGAAGCCGCCATGACCACAGCACGTCTCAACTTTGCATCACGCCATACGAACATACAGCAGAGCCCTATAACAATCGCGAGCACACCCGGCATCAATGTGCCACAGAAGCGCCCATAAAAAAGTTCGGCATCGAGTTTGCTCTCAGATAGAGAAGGCAGCTGCTTGCGCTGATAGTCGGCTATGCTCTCCAGCTCACGCACCACACCCGCAGGATTGCCGAGCGACACGTAACGAGCCAAATCGTTGAACGATGTAGAGACAAACGTCCACTGATCGAGCGGCATCTTCGAAGGCTTGGAATCGACCGGAGTGAGCCACTCCCACCTGCCCGAGACAGTATGGTAAGGATAAATCTTCATCAACGTGCCCGCACACCAAGCCGACATCAGTTTCACACGCTCATCCACCTGCTGCACATCCTTATCATCAAGGTCACCAAGCAAAGGTTCCAACTTATATCCGCCGGCATCAAAAAAATCACTGTAAGAAGCATACTTGCCATCAATGCCCAGCGCATTCCTGACCCTGTCACCCTTCACCTTGATAATAGGTTCGCGCATCCATGCGTCATACTCAAACAGCCAGCCAAGCAACACCTCGGTTGCAGGTTTATCATCATAAGAGTCCTTACCATATATCCTTGAGAGCAAATCACCGCACATAGTCTCCATGGCAGCCGGGCGTTCACCCCAATACACTCTGATGCGCCCGAACGCGTCAGACACCTCGGAAGCCTGCGCTGAGCACACCGTCAACACTGCAAATGAGGCGACAGCCACCCACCTGCCACGCATCCTCCTGATAGCCTTACCAACAAGAATCCAAAGCGAGCAAGCGAAAAGCATATAATAGCCGGCATAAGTCACAGCAATACCCCAAGGGTCATGATTCACCGAAAGCACCACACCATCGCCATCAAATTGCTTCAGACAAAACCTGTAACCATCAATATCAAGTACATAATTCATTGACAAACTCAAGGTCTGCACATCGCGGCCTGCGCTTGTAACCTCAGCCTTAACCTTGAAATCCTTGGGAGCGGTAGAACCATCATGATACACAACCTCAGCCTCACCGAGCCTCAGGCGAAACGGAAGTTTATAAACACCTCCCCCATCATCGCCCACAAAAGAGCCTGACACCTTATCGGTAGTGATTACAACACTGCCATGGCGAGCGCCGAAACAAGTCACCAAAGCACCGATTAAGATAAGCAACAGAGCCACATGCAATAAAGCTCCGGCAGGTGAGCGTTTCGCCCACCTGCCGATAAAGTTTCTTAATTTTAACAGCATCCGTATTTTTAATGAGAGAGTTCTTATATTGCGTCAACAAAACGTATCACGGCATCGCGGTCTTTCTTAGAGAGCTTGCGGAAATTCACCACACTCTCATACGCATCGCTCTGCGGTGAATATCCATGCCACATTATGGCCTCCAAGGTGGTGCGGGCACGGTTGTCGTGCAGACGGTCGGCAGTAGCCGAGCCGGTGATGCGCTGATGAAGCCCACGTCCCCATAGCGGTGTAGTGCGGCACCAACCGGTGCGTATATCATTCTCCATATGCAGTTTATGCTGCACCATGTCGGTGTAAGGCCAAATCGTCTGATACGAATAACGCGGCATCTGTCCATCCTTGAAGAAATTGTTGGGATCCACTAGCTTGTCAGCCCCGGTGGTCCACGACGGACGATGACAGTAGGCGCAACCGATCTCATTGAAAAGCTCGCGCCCTCGCTTCACATCCTCGTTATCCACGTCGCGCACGGCCGGCAAGGCCAAGCCACGATGCCACACCATCAAATCAGTATACTCCTCATCGGTCATCTCAGCCGGAAGATCCTTGGCGAGCAGATAAGCCTTGATGCGGCTCTCCAAGGACCCGGTCCACCATGCGGCATGCTCCTTCTTTGGGTCAATACGTGCTAAATAATTCTCGAAACCTGCTTGCACTTCGGGATCCTTGGCCGAATACTCGGCATAAGTGCCGGCTGCATCGAGATAATGATAACGGCGGTCAGAACGTGTCACATTCGTGATATTCCAAATAGCGTTAGCACCGGCAGCATCCATCAGAGGTCCACGCGAAAGCGAATAAGTGAAGCGGCGCACATACTTGGTTGCATCCCCCTGGAGCGAATTGGCATAGAAACCGGTCATCTGACCACCATTCCAAATGGCCGGATTAAGGCCATTCTTCATATAACCATCCTTCTCCTCCTGAGCATATTGCGCTATAATATCCTTCTCATCAATGGCATCGAGGAGTCCGGTGCCATATATACCGATGGTGCTTTCGAGTTTCACCTCGTAATCAGAGGGGAGCTGATAACCCCGGTTCACCACATAGATGGCATCCTTAGGCATCGAGACAGTAGGATATACAAGCTGATAGGTCTCACCATCGTCAAACTTGTTGCCCCACTGATCGGTGGCATTGTTCCAATGCACCTTTATCTTGCTCTCATCTATGGGGGCCTTGAACGGCGCGACTGCATGACCTTGCGGCATACCTGCGAGCCAACTTACATAAGCCTCAGTGGTGGGGTCATAAACTACGAGCAGACAGCCGTTGCCCGGTTCGTCAGTCTTGAAACTACCCTCCTCCACCTTCTGTCCATGCCCATAGTTGGGATGGCAGTGCGTACATGAGGTGCGGATATATACCGGGCCGAGGCCGCTGCGCACACCTTCGGTGTTTGTCATGAAAGGTTTCTCAAAGAGAGCTTCACCATTCTTGAACGACTGGTACAGACCCTGGTTTTCCACAGCCGGTGAAGGCTGCTCGAAAGCGTTTTGGGTCGTCAGAAAAGAAGTGCCGAGTTCGCCGCCGGCATAATACCAATCGGGCTTTTCGAAAGCCTCGGGATCTTTGCTGTTGTTATTGATGACGTTGTCGTCAGAGCACGCCGCCCCTATCAGGGGCAGCGCGCACCAGACTGCAGCACTCAAATAATTAAATCTTTGCATATGTCACACAGTTTAGATTGCAGATTACATATTCATCATATAGTCAAGAGTAAGTTTAATACTTACCGACACTAGTGTCTCTTAAAATTTGTAAAAATTGAATTTTATATACTGATTACGCGAT